>CAXHCG010000001.1:0-38337 GCA_964014905.1 uncultured Candidatus Poseidoniales archaeon
ATGCAAACCGACCGCGAGGGGAAATGGTGGACATGTAGTGCAAAAGTTGTGATTTGGCGACACCGGGGTCGCCCATCAGAAGGATGTGAATGTCGCCACGGTTTCGAGTCCCGTCTTCGTTAACCTGGGCTTCCCCTCCGAACAATTGGAGCATAAGGGATTCCTTGATGCGCTCCATGCCGAAAATGGACGGAGCAATGCTGCGTGTCAGCAGGTCGTAAACGCCGGCGTCGCGGGCAATGTCCTTGATTTCATTCTCTTCATCCTCCGAAATGATGATTTCTTCGAGCGGAATGTTTTGACGTTCAAGGGAATGGATTCGCAAAAAGATGTCGAACACAGGCGTGTCCTTGCCCCCTTTTCGCTGCGAGCGAATGAAGAGCACGCCGTTGGCTTTCACGCGGTCACCGGGATTTAAGCGGCCAGCCAGGTCTTGTTCACCGATGCAGAGAATACGCTCGGGTTGAATGCCGCCTTTCATCTGCTCAGGAAGTTCCTGAAGTTCAACAAATTGGGAATTGATGAGGTGCGAGGCTTGCTGTTGGAGAATGAACCTCGTCTGGCGTTTTGGACGACCGCACCCACCGTCGATTTGGATGCACTCCAACGGCTCGATGAGTTCTTGTTCGTTCGGCTGATTGAGCTCCATGGTGTGGCCGCAAGCAACGCACTCAAACACGGCTGAGTAAAGTCGGGGACGAACACCCGTGATCTTCGTGGTCACGGCGTCAATGGCGATCATTCGTCCAATGTCGTCGGCACGAAGTTGGGAAACCGTGCGAACTTGATCGCTTGGAAGATGAATGATGCGAACGAACGGCATCAAGTTTCCTTCACCGGCATCGAGAAGAAATTGACGCAGGGCTTGATTGGCTGCCCGAAAGTGATGGTCGGGATTGGTCAAGATGTCTTGCGCAAACTCGTGGTCGTAGCCTTCAACTTCTCGAAAGGAGACTTCGAGCGACCCTTCGTCGGGCCACATTTTCGCCAGATTGTGAATGGCCTCTGAGTACTTGTCTTGAAGCAGGGATGTCCATCGAGCGGGGAGGTCAAATTCCTGCATTGTCGACATCAATTTCACTCCCGGGACTCTGTAGAACATAACCGATGGTTGATAATGATTCTTCGCGACAAAGCGCACCCCTTCATTTCCACTGGAGATTCACCTCTTCGCACGGGCTCGTTTTGGGGGCAAGGGCCTGTCGTGTGGAGAACGACCACGGGCGAAGAATCCATGTAGCGTGAACGGCGTCTACCCTTCATGAAGGTCGCGTTTGCACATGGCTTGTGGTCGAGCACGGACAGCAGCAAAGCAGCATGGATGCGCGAACAAGGGTGGGACGTGGTAGCGCTGGACATGCGCGCACTCGGCTGGGACCAAGCCGCACAGACACGCGTTGTGCTGGACGCCATCGACCAGCACGGGCCTTTTGACGTGCTCATCGGCTCCTCGTTTGGAGGACTGGCGACCGCGAACGCTGCAGCTTTGCGGCCAGAAGCAGACCTTCGGCTCGTCCTTCTCGCGCCAGCGTTTGGCTACGATGCCTTGGTGGCACAAACCCTCGGAGAACATGGGATGGATGCTTGGGAAAAAAAGGGCGAGCATACGTTCCATCCGCCAGGGTGGAGCGAACCCGTGGTGATGCCATGGTCCTTTGTTGAAGTTGCACGCACCCATTCTTGGCCAAGCATCTCCCACCGGACCGCCATCCTGCACGGTTCAGAAGACGACGTTGTTCCGTTGGCCAACAGCGAACAAATGGCTTCGAAGCACGAGCATGTCTCGCTTCATGTCGTTGAGGACGGTCACCGGCTTCACAAGAGCTTGGGCGAGCTCATTTCGCTCACTCGACTCGTGATGGATGCTTGAAACCCAAGCGATTCCTTCATGAAACGCCAACCGATGGACGAACCATGAGTGAGCCCATGGACTATGCCAGTGCAGGGGTGGATATCGACCTCGAAGGCTCGGCCGTCGCGTCCTTGATCGGCGCTTTGTCAAAGAGCGTCCGGAAAACCGGGACGCCGGGTGCCCCGGTTGACTTGCCGGGTGGATTCGGCGGCCTCATTGAGTTCGGAGACAACCTGCTGGCGATGGCGACGGATGGCGTTGGCAGCAAGCTGCAGATCGCCACCATGCTGGAGCAATGGGGCGGCGTTGGCATTGATTGCATGGCCATGAACGTGAACGATTTGCTCTGTGTTGGAGCCGAGCCCATCGCCTTTGTGGATTACGTCGCCGTTCCCAAACCGGACCCTGCCATCCATGCCGCTCTTGGCAAATCCCTCGCTGAGGCTTGCCGTCGTGCAAGGGTCACCCTCGCCGGTGGAGAGACGGCCTCGCTCCCAGGCATCGTCACGGAACTCGACCTTTCAGGTACGGCATTGGGTTGGCTTCCGAAAGGCGAAGCCATTACCGGTGAACACCTGAAAGACGGTGATGCTCTCATCGGTTTACCGGCATCGGGCATTCACTCAAACGGCTATTCCCTGGTTCGAAAAATCGTCAACCATGCCGGCGTGGACTACACCGATCCAGCACCGTTTGTGGCCCAACACCCGGGACGCACCTTGATGCGTTGGACCGATGGACAACCAACGTTGGGGGAGGTCGTGCTCAACCCAACACGAATCTACTGCGACCCGGTGGTCGACCTCCTAGAGGCAGCCCGTGGCAGCAGCGAATTTACCATCGCTGACATTCGCGGCATTTGCCACATCACGGGAGGAGGTCTGTCGAACCTTCTTCGTCTTCACCCGACCTTGGGCTGGGACATCCACACCCCGCTTCCAGTTCTTCCTGAATTTGATTGGCTGCAATCTGCGGGTGGTGTTGAAACGCGAGAGATGTACAGGACCTTCAACATGGGGATGGGCATGGTCATCGCCGTGGATTCAGAACAGGCTCCACGTATCCTCGAGTGGCTTCAGGCCCGAATGGAAGGCGTCGCCCTGGTCGGCCATGTTCGAGACCACGGTCATCAAGTGATCCACGCCATCAAAGGCGTTGAATTCTCTCACTATTGAGGGATGAGTCCATCGGTGCGGTCATGAGGGAGCGTTGACTGGTATGGTCATGGCCGACGACTCCGCTCCGGATGAGAGTGCTGGCCATCTGTGGATGGAAGGGAAAACACTGGTCCATCTGCGAGCGGACCAAGAGCGCCCAACGCACATGCCGCGCGGACCTGCCAAACGCACGGGACCGGGTTTTCTCAATCCCGCCATGGCGCCCGCACGCACACGCTCAGTGCTGTTGTTGGCCGATGCCTTGGAGCACAATTGGCTGGTCAAACCCGGCCATGACCTGCGAGCCTTGGATGCCTTGTGCGCCACAGGAGTTCGTGTTCGACGATGGCGAAATGAACTTCAGGATGAGCATCAGCACCGGCTCAGAATATCAGCCAACGACCTCGATGAGGCGGCATTGGAATGGTTGAAAGCAACCCATGAGCGTTATCCTCCAGCAACAACGGTGAACCATGCGTTGGAAGATGACCGTTACGAACGCCCCCCAAGTGGGACCATGGAAAACGGGCTCTTTGTCATGCAAAACGATGCGCGGATTTCGCTCATGGAAGCGGCTTACCAGTGGGTGGACCTGGACCCGTTTGGCTCACCGGTCAATTTCCTTGACGCAGCGATACAAGGCTTGTCCCGAATGGCTTTTCTCGAGGTAACAGCAACCGATACAGCAGCGCTCACCGGTTCGAGCGCATCGTCTCAGCAACGTCGCTACGGAGCAAAAGGAATCGTGGACAGCTATGCGCATGACGATGCCGTACGTGTTTTGTTGGGAGTGATTGCGACCACCGCTGCACGGCATGACCGATTCATTGAGCCGGTGCTCGCTCTGTTCGACGGTCATCATGTTCGTGTGAGTGTCAAGGTGCGACGCAGCAGAGATGAAGCCTCGGGTGTCTTGTCCTCCATGGGATGGAGGGTCAGGGAACACGACGGAACCTACCGCTTTGTCTCCCATCCTGACGCCGAACATCTTGAGCGCGCCAGTGGCCCGATGTGGATTGGCCCGCTGTGGGACATGGAAATTGCTGGCCGAATGACGGAGGAAAAGGTCCTGGAAACGTGTTTCCCTTCGGAAGAAATGTTGGATGCGCATCGAGCAGCAGGTCTTGAGTGGAGCGAAGCAGACACCGAATATGCTCAACGTGAACTGATAAGAAGCGTCCGATGCATCGCAGAGGCGGCCGATTTGATGAGCCGCGAACATACCCTCTACCACATGGATGACCTACCCAACATGGCGGGCACGGGCCAGGCTCCAAAGATGGAGGCGT
Source organism: uncultured Candidatus Poseidoniales archaeon (assembly GCA_964014905.1). Lineage (GTDB taxonomy): Archaea > Thermoplasmatota > Poseidoniia > Poseidoniales > Poseidoniaceae > Poseidonia. The sequence continues at coordinate 4,299 of CAXHCG010000001.1, forward strand.
TCTTCGAGGCCATCAAAGCGACGGGCCATGCTGCGGCGAGGCTACCCGACATTGATCCGTTTTTCATCACCGACGCCCCTCACGATGTCGTGATGAGCACAACGCGAGCCATGTTGCAGGGTTCAACCGAATGAAGGGTCGATGTCTGTGACGTCCGCTCCGTCTGGAGCTGGGAGCATCTGAGAGGCGTTTTCAATGATGTCGCGAACGTTATCCTCAATCGTTCGGGCGTTCTCAAGAAGGTCGGTCAAGGGAATTTCAAAGCCGGTTAGATCGCCCACGGCTTCAACCGCCAGCGCAGCGGCTCGGGCATCGGGGTACATGGGGCTAGCCTCGGAAAGCAAAGCCGTGATGTCAATGCCCAGACGATCGCCTTCGCCCAACAAGAACCCCGTAATGCCAGAGACAATGCCCTGTTGAATCGGTTCGATGTCCAGCCTTTTGAGACGTTCACGAGCGACAGGGATGGAACCGACTCCGAACAACTCACCGGTGCTCAGTTCCTTTTCCGGCCGCGTGATGCCGTCGATGATGATGAGTTGATCGAATCCACCTTTGGTGAACCATTCCAAAACGGTGGAAGCAAACATGATGTCGGTCTCTGTGCCAAATTGAATTTCTGACGTAAACACACCGATGCCATCGCCCTGATAGACGCGGACAGGGTGCTTTGGAACTTCGTCATGAATCAGGGCGACGGCGGGGAAATCCTTGTGCATCACCGTTCCAAGTTGCCGCAAGCCCAGGGTCTTGATCATGTGCGAAGTCGCAATGACACCGACCATGCCGGCGGTGGTAAAACCGCAGACGGCAACGCCACCTGTTCGTGGATCAGCGTCCTGGTGCAACACCAGTGAATAGGATTGCAGATTTGCATCCATAACAGCCGCTCCGATGTTGTCCCAGTCAAGGTTCTGTAAAAAATGACCCGTCTGAATCAGTCTTCCCAAGCGGCCCAATCTTCCCAGCCTTCTTCCCGGTACCACCAGATGCCTTCTTCGTCTTCCCACCATTCTGTACCGTTTTCGTCAACCGTGATGCCGTCATCTTCCGCAACGGCTTCTTCTTCCCAAGCCTCTTCTTCTGCGGCCTCTGCGTCCCACGTTTCTGATTCATCAGCGGCCTCTCCAGCGGCGTCTTCAGCCGTTGCGCCGAACTCAAAAGCGTCGGCTTGACTGCCAACGCTCGGCGACGTTGCGAGGCCCTCAGGAGCATCGGTGTGAAGGGATTTGCCCGACCCCTTGAGTTCATCAAGCGATTTTGAAGCGGTTAAGTCAACGCTTGTCGGGCGCCCGGTTTGCTCAGGAGCCGACAAGGCTTGCTCAAAGTAATCCTCGTCGTCATCGTCATCATCGACGAAGTCCAAGTCGTCTCGACCCCGCATGTAGAGAACACCGCCGATGGCAGCACCGATGGCAAGAACCAATCCAATGCCAACCAGCACCGGCGTCATGGCGTTTGACGCATCGTCCTCGATTGGCGTATCATCAACGGTTTGAACGGGCATCTCGCCGAGCGTCCATTGCAATTCACCTTCCGTACTGGCGGCTGGCGTGACCATGGAGTCGCACTGATTGGCTCCGCCCTGCTCCGAGCACGTGATGGAAACGACGTAGCCCACGCCCTGTAGACCGGGGAACAACCCGTCGGATGGTCCATTGCGAACCGGTTGGAAATCAACCTCCGTCGAGCCTTGCGCAGAAATGATGAGCGCCGGCCCGCTCAAGGAAGACGATTCAAAGGTGATTGGTGGAGGCGTTGCGGGGATCACTTTCCAGGAAAAACCGGCGAGCACATCAAACGAGTTTGGGTTGGTGATGGTGCACGAAATGGCTTCATCGGTGCCGTTGTCTAGCCACGCATATGTCGCAGTTCCACAGTCAACGGTAGCGGGAAGTGTCACGGCAGGGAACGTGGGCTCCGTGGTATCATTGGTCTCCTCGGTATCGTTGGTCCCGTCGTCAACCACAGGGGGAGACTGCAAAGCAAACGAATTGGTAAAGCCTGGAATGTAGAATGCGGGAGGGTCGTTGCTCAGAGCAATCATCAAGTGACCGTCATAGACAGCGTTTCCTGAAACGAGGAGTTCGTTGCCCCGCACATCGGCGGAACCGTTACTTGTTTGAACGCCGTTCGGATCGAAGGCTTCCCACATCACGCCCATGTTGGCCAAATACAGGGCCTGAACGCTGTCTTCAGCATCCACGGCGATGATGGTCTCAAAGAAGCCATCCTGTTGAACAGGAATTGGTTCATCGGGCGTGATGGAAACCAACACTGTACCGAACGCCGACGCCGTTGATGATGCGCCCTCAAGGGGTTGGTTTGTGGCATCCCCTTGGTTGCCGGCATACGCCATGTTGAGGGTCATTGGGCCCACGGCATCGATTGGCCCAAGGCTGGAGAGGGCATCGATCGAAAGGGTTGCATGCCCCGTGATGTTGGTGGTCATCTCAATGGCATATGTTTCGTCCGTGCCCGCGATGGTGAGCGTCAATGCGCCGTTGGCAATACCTGACCCGTTTTGGTGAAGATGAGCGGCGACCTCCAACCCTTTTGTCCGTGCGAGCAGGACCGTTCCATCCAGTTCTCCTCCTGTGAAATCGGTGAAGCTCACATCAAGCGTGGTGCTCAAGGACGAATCGTTTCGCGAATACACTGGGCCAACGGCTGTGACGTTGGTCGAGGCGTTTCCATAGACATCCAAGCCAATGGCCGCAACGTAGTAAGCGGATCCGTCGACAAGAGGGTGGCCTGTGCTGTCTTCATGAATGACCAGCGAGGTGGTTGTTGCATTGGTCGTCAAGGTGGTGGTTTGGGACGCTACATCGGAAAAGTTGTTTGGCAGGACAAAGAGGCGATGTTCAACGATTGACTCGTCTCCGAGACTCCATGAGATGTTGAGGGCTCCGCCTTCATCCCCAGGCACGTCCACTGCCGTCAAGTTCGGGATGAAGGACTTCGGAAGCGGGTAGGGCACAGTCGTGGTCAAGGGCGATGAGAGGTTGCTGGTAACACCGAACTGATGGATGCTTTGAACCCAATATGTCCACGACTGCCCCGGTTGAACATTGACATCGATGGTGTTGTTTGCCACCGTGGAGGTGAGGGGATTTTGCAGGTCAACGGACTGTCCGGCCGGAGACCGATAAACAATGAAGTCGAGCAGGTCATCACCAAAAGCGGTAATGGGTTGCCATTGAATCACCACACGGTCCGACTCCACATCAACAAACCGAAGATCGGGAGTGGGTGGGAGAGCGATGTTCGGAGCACCGTCAATGAAGCCTAAGTTGGGGTTGTAGATGACGAACGTGCCGTTAATCGTGGAATTGAAATTGAACGGTATCAACAACTTGCCCGACCCCGCTGTCATCTGTTGATTGAGCACGTTGCTCAAGTTGGCCGAAACGCTTGGATTCGCATTGACCAAAAAGTCGGCCGTGTAGTGGACTTCTAAACCGCTCAACGTGAACGTTCCCTCGGTGATGGAATGCATGGAAAGATTGACCCCTGCCATCTGAATCCCGTATCCGTCAGACGTGTAAGGAAGCCCGGGGCTGAGGACGTTGAGGGTATTTGTCAACTCGCTCGTGGTGTCTTCAATCATGAGCATGGACAAACCATTGCTGCCGTTGCCCGCATAGCCTTCTGCCCCCACATCGACCATCCCGTCGCGGTCGATGTCGTAACCAACCCTGTGGTAGGCTGAGATGAAGACGCCGTGTTGGTTACCTTCGCCAACCAACATCAGTTGCTCAATGGAACCATCACCGTCCATGTCGCCAAAATGAACGGCACGTGGAGAAGTCCAAGGGTCAAAGACTGCTGTGGTTTGACTGCTGACGCGATTGTCATAGCCCCATCCGCTGGAGAACGCATACGCTGAAACGTTGCCGGTCTGTGTTGCGGGGTTGCCGTCCGGATTTCCTTGATTTGGGACCAACAAGTGGGCGTCGGCATCAAGATCGTAGTCGAGAATGGACGCGTTCGTCAACGTGAGAATGGTGTTGTGGTCGTCGCCGTCCCAGCCGAGGAGGCCGTTGTTTTCGATGGAACGGTGGCCTGTGGGACGAGGTGCAAGAATGTCAAGATCTTGATCGCCATCAAAATCACCAACGATGGACCCTTGATTGACACCTGAAACGGTGCCGGTGCTCACGACAATGGCGTTGTTGGAGGTATCCCAGTACACCGGATTGGCGGTTCCAGAGAATTGCGTCGCCATCACATAGGGATTGTTCTGCGGCCCTGCAAAGTGAGCAAAGAGCATGTGCGTTAGTGTCACGCTGTTACTTGAACCGGATGCGAAGACGGTGACGCTGTCCCGGTTTGTGAAGGCGTTGGTTCGGTTGCTGAATTGGTCCACCGACACTTTCCCACCGCTCTGAATGGACACCATCTCATCCAAGCCATTGCCGGTAAAGTCTCCGAAGGCGAGATCGATGATGCTCGATGCGTGCGTCACGTTGATTTGCGGCTCAAATCCACCCGAGGAGGTGTTCGTAAAGTGGATGCACAATTGGTCAGCGGCGGGAGCATAGCCGATGACGTCGTCATGGTCGTCGCCGTTTAGGTCGGCCATCATGATTCGAGTGGCGTTCGTGCAGGTGGTTTGCCAGGGAGACACGCTGATGCCCGTCGTGTTTGAATATGCAGCGATTCGGAAGGCCGAGACTTGGCTGACGGAAGGCCCAGTTGGCGTGGTCACGGATACGTTGACCGTGCGAGAGAGAAGCGCGAATTCAGTGTTGCTGTCGTTGTTCAGATCTCCTTTGTCGACGGCATGAATGTACCCCGTCTGGAAATAACCTCCGCTCAGATTTGGTGAAAATCCAACATCGAGTGCCATGCTGGATATCGCAGCGCCAGTGGGGATGTAGAACGGCGGAGAATCCGGATTTGACACGGTTCCTTGGTTTGGGTCAATGGACATCGTTTCGCTCATGTTGCCCGAACTGAACACGGTTTGGTGGCCAAAATCGCCGTACCCTGTGTCGTTGAACGCCCACTCAGGGAAGCCGTCTTGGTTGACGTCCAGTTCCAAGGCGCCAGGAGAGGGGCCGGAGATGGTGGGTTTGATGAAAAAGGAAGCCGACGTTACGGTCGTGTTTCGGTCAAGTTCAAAGCCAATCGAAGAGGGTTGGCCGGTGGTGTTGACGGTGACGGTCTCGGTTGCATTTCCAGTTGAAAACGTTGAGATTGTCCCTCCTTGGGCTTGAGCGAACATGACGGACCAGGCTGGAGCAACAAACAACATCACGAAGAGAAAACCGAGGAAGTGACGGCGGATCATGGGAAGGCCTCATTCCCGTGTGTTTCACGCCCTGTTAAGTTGGTTTCGCTTCGGCGAACCCCCCCAATTCTGCGTAAAAAATGTATTTTTTTTCTCAACATAAGGTTATGAAGGAACAGAATCCGTTCTATGGTGAGGGTGTGAAGATTGAAACTCACGATTCAGGCTGGCGACGTCGAGATTGACTTGGGTGGCGCTGCAATTCAGATTGACGAACAGATGATACATACCAAGGCAGAACACACATGGACTGTTTTGCTTGAACGCATCAGAGAAGCGCGAGAAGCCGCTATGGAAGCGGCCGTTGTCGCTGCACGGGACGCTGGTCTGCCAGAGCGCGGCTCCGCTTTCAGGGCCCTGCTGGAGAACTGCGCGCTGAACCGGAAGCCGGATCAAGTGCTCGGAGCCATTCACTACCTACGCAACGTGGAGGGCATCAGTGACAGCCCACCTCGCGTGGTCAACGAGCTGTTCACAGATTCTGGGATTGAACCACCCGGCAACCTTTCCCTCTACCTCAACCGGCTGAAAGAGCGAAACTTCCTCATCGTCCCAAACGGTAAGGACGACAAAAACCGATTCGCAATCCTTACACCCGAAGGCCAAGCACACCTCGACAAGCGCTCCAACGCTTGAGGTGAATGCATGGTGATGTCGGGTGGTGGACAAGGCGACCCGAGGGACGACGAAACAACGGCCGAACAGGCCGTTGTCGTTGATTATTCCTTCCAAAATCACAGCGACCAAATCTTACGAAAAGGTCGGCACGCCGGCTCCAACTTCCGAAGGACGATTTTTGACCGTGCAGATTTGACCGAGGGTGACTTCACAGATTGCAACTTCAGGCGCGCCTCCATGGTCGAGGCGGACTTGATGAAATCGGCCTTCGATAACTCGGATTTTCGAGGCGCTGACCTGCGGAAAGCCCGGTTGAACCTCTCCAACTTCCGAAACTGTCAGTTCAAGGGAGCCGATTTGCGTGGCATCAGAGGGAAATACGCCATCTGGCAGGGAAGCGACTGGTGGAACGCCACCATGGACGACGACTTGAGAAAGGCGCTTGGAAAGAAATGGCCCAAACCAGAATGAGGGCTCATTCCTCTTCGTGGACGATGGCCACCCTCGGGTGCAGTGCAAGACGCGCCCTGGCGTTCAGCAGTGGAAGGGCAGCGACCGCTAAACAGAGGCCCATCGTCGTCCCGCACAAGTAAACCCAGATTTCGTAGGTTAATTTCATCGCGTCTCCAAGGTAAGTTTGAGCGGCGCTGTTGATGGTCATGCTGCCCACCACGCCACCGACAAGACCAATCAGGGCACCAACGGTACAAAGGTGGGCCCCTCTGCGCTGCAATCGGTACAGCATCGGTGCGCCGACAAGCAAACAAACAGAAGCAAGCATCAATGAAACACCTCGCAAAAGATACCCGCTGTTCTCCCGGACATCAGCCTCAAAATCGCGGTACTGTTCAACGGTGGTCGGCTCGCCGGGTTGGCTGTTGGGAGTGGCCAGGAACGTTTCGATCTGTTCATCGCTCAAACCGTCGTTATGAAGTTGCCAATCTTGCCAACCCATGCCGGCAACGATGAGTGAACTGAACAGGAGCAGGATGGCCAAATTCTTCGGGCCCTTCTCATCGGGACGGATTTCTAAATCGGACGCTTGAATCATGCTTCTCCCTCCGCTTCCAAGTGCAGCTTCATGCCATCACGAAGATCGTCAGGGATGGGTGTGGGCTCCATGGTGTCCATGTTGACGCACACGGTTGTTTGCGTCGATGACCACACGAGGTGTTCTTCCTGATTGTAGAAACGGTACCGCCACCCCAGAGAGGTCGTCCCGATACGGGTGAACGTGATGTGGGCGGTGATGGTGTCGCCGTACCGCAAAGGACGGTGAAAAGCGGATTCCACGTTCACCACCGGGAAACCAAGGCGGCGTTCGTTGATCATGTGCGGGTATGACTGGCCGCATATGTCGGTCCAAACCGACTCAAAAAACCGGTGAGCGAGGTCAAAGATCCTCGGATAGTACGCAATGTTGGCTAAATCGACCATGGAGAATTCAACTGAACGCTCAGCCTTCAAGACCATGTTTGCCCCAAAACAACGCCGCCCATGAACCCTTGTGCAGAAGGCGAGAGGAGATACCCTCGCGCTTATATTGGGGTGGCCGGTGGACCGAATTGGCCCTATAGTGTAGCTTGGATATCACAGAGGCTTGCGGAGCCTCGAACCCGTGTTCGAATCGCGGTGGGGCCGCTCAACGACGTTCACCCGCGCCCTGCTCAAGGCAACTCAAGCATAAGCTCGTTCGAGAACAAGTTCGTCCAATGTTCTGACCGTGACTTGGTGCTCTTCTTCCAGTGGTTCATCGTAAAACGTGTAGATGTTGGCGGGGTCGTAGTCGTCCTTTGTGAGGCGTCCAGCAAGAATTTTGGCGACCGGTGGGTAATCGCTGGCGACCTTGCGAAGAAGGATTGGGTCGGTGGCCCAGTCGTTGACCTCTCTGAGCAATGCAGGGCACAGAGCGAGGTGTTCAACGGTTTCAAAGAATCCAGAAATGGCGTAGTGACCCGTGGAATCGCGCTCATGGTCGTCAAACAGAAGGTTCCACCAGGTTTGCCGTGGTTTTTGATATTCAATTTTGAAGCCTTTTGCCAACGGTTGGCCGAAGTGCAGACGCCATTTCCAACCGTTCGTCCCGCAGAACGTGAAGTGGTCGTTCTTGAAATCAAACGAACCGTTGATGTTGTCTGCGAAGTAGGTTTCCATGCTTGGAGAGAGGGGTGAACGGGCGAGGCCATAGATTTGAAAGAGGGTGCGCCGGAGTGGACTCAGGCTCTCCTGGAGCCACGTCACCTCGTCGTTGAGCAACCCAAGTATGTAGCCGGCGAGCAGGTCGTAGGCGGGCATGTCCTTTTGGGGTTGCACCTGAACACACGCCGTTTTTGGTTCCTTCACAAGCCCATTTTTGGGATGGACTTCAACAACGTCAAATGAGTTGTAGTCAAACGGGTTTGCAAATTTAGCCATGAAGGCGCCGAGGTCGACGCGGTAAATGCCGAGGCTACCGACGATGAGGAGGTGTCCGTCCTCATCCAACTGCATGCGGCCTTCGTTCTGCTCAACGATGTTCATGACGAGATGGCTCGCACGTTCGGTGGCCAGAGCGACGTCAATCATGCGGGAGTACATGCGGCTCCGTCGAATCTCCTGAACGGTTCCAGATTGAAAGGTCGCATCGTATGGTTTGTCCGAGTCAATTGCTTCAACCATGACCACCATGGTGTTCAACACTACATAAACTCATGAAGGCCAGTCCACGATGTCCCATCCTTTGCTTTGCGCATGGCGCCGGAGCGAACCTTCGGGACTCACGGCAACTGGATGGCCGCAGTGTTCCATGAACCACGAGTCGGCCAACGTGTTTCCGTAGGCGTAGCATTGTGAGAGATCGTGCCCGTGGGCTTCAGCATCGGCCAGAACCACAGGAACCTTGCCTTTGCGGCGAGGGACGCTCCATCCTCGCTCTGAACCGGACAAGACGCCGGTGCGAACAGCAGGGCCGCACCCATACACTTCATCCATGCCAAGGACCTTGGACATGGCCTCAGCCATCGGAGCAACCGTAGCGGTCACCAACACCAAGCGATGGCCTTGTTCCCGATGCCACGCCAATCGTTCCCAGGCCTGTTGAGGGACGCACGGCTTGAGGCGGTGTTCGGCGAGCTGGTTGGAATAAGCCTCGAGCACGTCCCAAGAAGCCAATGAAAAATGCCCCCGATTACGCGCGGCATCGTACAACGACCTTCCACGCAAAAGGTTGGTGAGGAAACCTGCCGTCCAGGCGATTGAACCCCAAGGAATTCGCCAAGGACGGCGGCGTGCCAAATGAGCCGTAAGCGTCTTTTCACTTGAAGCGTTGAGCAGGGTTCCATCAAGGTCGAAATAAGCAGCGACCGAACCCCCCATGGTCTGCCGACGTCAACGAACCTACATGAGCGAACCGCTTCTACAGCGGATGCGGTCATGGTTTCTGCCCAGTACCGGTTGAGGGCCCATACACACGCCGGCCAGCACGATGGTCTTGCCACCACGTCAGCGACTGGCGAAGGTTTCGCGTGATGAAAAAGCCAACCTTGCGAGGGGTGAGACCGTGATTACGCATTTTTTGGTCGTGATTGAGGCTAGCAACAATGGCTTGAGCAGAGCAACCCGGATTAGCATAAACAAATTTCCGAACTTCGTTGGCCAGGCGCTCAAAACGTGCCTGTTTTTGACTTCGCTTTCTTGGTGGTTGAGGCATAAACGGGGAAAACGGCGTGAACCGTTATCAAAGATTCGTTGGGGGTTCACTCAAATTTGACCGGCTGGGTCGTTTTCCAGTTGGCCGTTGCAAGTTTCTTGGCCTTGCCATCGGCGATGATGGGGTGGATGTCCTTGAGCCGTCCATGCATCCCGTGGACCTGAAATTTCACACGGAGTTCAGCCACTCGGTCTCGGTGCAAGGCTTCATCTTGTTCCTCGTCCAAATCGGCATTGGCCAACACGATGCCTCTGTTGGCGCAGGTGATGGTCAGGGTTGTGCCCGCATAACTTAGCAAGGGTCTGAAATCCCAATCGTCCGGATGGTTCATCCACACGGAGAGATCCAACGAAACCGTATCTCGAAGCGTAATGCGTCCGACTTCTACCGTATCCACCATCGTAACCACTCCTTTCCAAACAGCTCCGCTTCATACCCCTTTCGCTATTGGTTGTTGGTCGTGCCAAGCGCAACTTCAGTGAGTGAAGGGCGCATGACAACGACCTCGACCGTCAATGTCCAGTCGTTGCCTGGATCCGGATCGATTTCACCGATGAAGGCATCCGGATCGGATTGCTGAGCAACAACCGTCCAGACCCAAGGGCCTTGGCCCTTGCCGCTTTCTCTCGAGTTCAACAGCAGTCGAAGCAATTCGTCAGCCGAATCGGAGATGTACATCCCATCCTCGCCACGCACGTTCATCCCTTCTTCGGACATTTCTGCTCGTGCGGGTTCGTTGGTTGAATAATTGCCAGGCTCGGTAGCGACCCTTCGGTTGTAATTGTCCTCAACGATGTTGAGCGCCAGGGTGAAATTATCGTGCGGTGGAGCCACATCTTGGTCGAGTTCCAAAATGGCATTGAACGACATGACGCGCCCGATGTCCCCCGGTGTCGTGTTGCCGGACCACGATTCGCCCTGCTCGAGGTATTCGTCCCATGATACCTCGTAGGTTTCGGTGATCCACGTCACTTGGAAGGTTCGGGAAGTCACGTTGATTTCAAACGACTCAACAGCAAAGGCTCCGGCTCCATCATCAACCCTTAGCGATCCATAGATGTAGCCTGAAGTGGAAGTGTCGAGCAGGACCGTGGAGGTGGTTTCATCCCCATCGTTGCTGGGGTTTCCATCTCCGTCGCTGTCCTCGAGGGCGTTCAGGTCCCACTGGTACGTCAGGTCGTTGCCCTCTGGGTCATAGGAGGCTGACGCATCAAGAAGAGCGGCGTCTCCAGCCCGAACGGTGGAGGGCATCGAGATGTTCACGCTCGGGGCACCGTTGACAACAATGGTCGCAAGAGCATCGTCGGTACCGCCTTGGTCGTTGGTGACGGTGATGCGGACGGTGTATTGGCCGTATGACAGATAACTGTGGGAAGTAAATCCAACCACCGTTTCAGCGGTTGTTCCGTCGCCAAAGTCCCATGCATAGGCGGTGATGACGCCTTCTACCGGTGAAGAATCACGAGCGTCTAAAGTGACCATTTCACCTTCCTGGATGAGGGTCGGGTACGCTTCAAGGGTGGCGCGGGGGTCAACCGTGTTGTCAAGAGCACCCATGCATCCGGCAAGAAGGCTGAGCAGCATGACGTGAACGGCCAGCATGGCGAAGAATCGCTCCGAACGCATGCTCACCATGAGCCTCAGGTTTACCTCTCCCTTTCTAATGGTTCGGCTTAATGAATTAAACAGACTGGGCTTTTTCCTCGTCGTCGAAGACCACCATTTCGGAGATATCGCCCTCGATGGTGGCGGAAAGGTACGGTTCGTCAAATTCTGCCACATCGTTAATTTCAACCTCGTCCGCGTTGGTGAACGTCCCGCGTTCTTCGGTGAGCAAGTCGTCGATTTCTGCATCGCTTGCGTCGTATGGAGCCGTTATGTGAAGTTCTGGCACCGCAACGGTCTCTTCCTCGTCCAACAGGGACATCGCTTCGGCGGCCTTTGCTGCTTGAACCGCAGCAAACGCTTCGCTGTCATTGGCCGCATCGTCGGCTTGAGCATCGACGTCAGGCTTCCTGCCCCCCTGGGAGGGTTTTGATGTGAACCAATCCCTGAGACCCATGGCAAAGCGAGGAAGTCATGATGTTTGAGAGTGATGTTCAAAGGGGGTGCCCTACGTTTGTTGTTCATGGCACAGGACTTGTTTGAGGGAGAGAAGGTCTTGGCCTTCGACCTTGAAACAACGGGCGTCTCCACAAACAACGACCGCATCGTCCAATATGCCCTCATCGGCACCCTGGGCGATGGGACGCCTGTGAACGTTGAGCAGATCGTCAAACCTCCGATTCGCATACCGCATGAGGCGAGCAATGTCCACGGCATTTACAACGACGATGTGCGAGATAAGCCACCCCTCTCTGAGGTTGCAGATGAACTTGCAGAACTCATTGACGGAGCAATTTTGGTCGGTCATAATGTCCGGAGTTTCGACTACGCCATGCTGAAAACGGAATTTCTTCGAATGGGACGATTGGCCCCTCAGCCAAAAGCCATCATGGACACGCTTGAACTCGTCCGTCGGCTAAGGTTGCCGCGCCCGCACAGGCTCGGAGCGCTTTGTCAGCGCCACGGTATTCAGCTCGAGGCTGCCCACACGGCAGCCGCCGATGCCGCTGCCACCATGTTGCTCTTCTGGCGGTTGAGCGTGGAACATGCTAGCGCCTTTCGCCGGCCTATCCATGAACTTGAACGGTGGATTGCTCACGGGGACAGTGCCAAGGACGCCACGGAACTCGGACGCGGCTTGGACGACCTCGTGCCCGTCGACGCCATGGGGAAGATCAGGGAAGACGGAGATGAATTGGTGCTCGCCTTCGGACGGCATCGTGGCCGCTATGTTCGGGAGGTTCAGACCAACGACCCGTCCTACATCGGATGGCTGCTCTCACCAAAAGGTCTTGATTGCCCAGAAACGCAAGCGAGGATCAAACAACACTTGCGTTCATGAGGTGAGCCGTTCGTAAGGCACGCCGTCCTGAAGAGGAGACCAAGGAAGAATGTCGCACCAGGGACCAATTCGCCAGGTTCCACGGCCGGTCATGACCGAACCGAGGAACAGAGGGCCGTGATGACCGGTCTGTTGCAACGCTTCAAGCACGTCTTTGCCTCGACCGTCAAATCGGGCGGAGACCTGATGCCCGATAGGGATGGCCCGCCCGGTCTCGTTCAGAGGTTCACACAATTCAAGAACAGCAGCCCCGGAGGTGGCTTCGTATCGATGGAGGAGAACCACAGCATCACAAAAATCACCTTGATGCAACGTGCCCGAGTCTTGACGCCACGTCCACCAGTGCGGGCACCAAGCTTTCCAATCGCAAAACCCTCCGCAGCTGTCTGGCCCGGGCGTGGGGTCCATGGGCATGGTTGTTGGCTGGGTTGCTTCCCAAGCAGCGTAAGCATTCTCGAGGACACTCCCGCCTTCGGCCGTCCATTTTGAAGCGGTTTTTGTGTACCAACCTTCGGTGCGCACAGGGGGTGCGGAAGGATTGTTGGCCAGCAGGATGTCTCGGTACATTCGCAATTGCCGATTCACCTCGGGTTTCAAGGCCTCAGTGGGAGCATGTCCGGTCTTCAAATCCGCCACCAACCAACCCTGCAGCTGGCCCGCATCGTCAACGTCTGCAAACAGCAGATCGAGGCGACCCAAGAGCCGACCATCACGGGTGACAAGTTCACCTTCAACGGCTATCGTGAGCGATTGGAGGTGCCGCCAGAGCGCAATTGTTACGTGTTCGTGCCCCAGGTGCTTCGCACCGATGTGGTCCAGAAGAAGAACGACGCCTCCTCTGTGTTGCTTCTTGGCCTCGCTCCACTTGGCATCTTTCCAATCAGGACGGCGAGGCGTTTCCATGAACACCGCTTTCTCTTCATCCCACCGATTTTTGAGGAAACGCTCCCCGGTCATTGGAAGCCAACCCGTTTCCTTGCCATCCCGGCCGGTCAGGTCCATGTTGAGCAGGTCCTCGATGGAGGCGTGGACGGCGGTACCCAGCGAAGCGGCCATGCCGGCCTTTCGAGGAAGGCGTTGGCGACTTAGCCAATACATCCTCGGGCAAGTTTCGTAGCGGTTCCACGCGGATGGAGAGAGTTTGTGCGCCCGTGGAGGCTGGGCCACGCTCTGTTCCATAGGCTTGAGGTGGGCGCCGTTCATCATGAAGGTTTGGTGCCCGAGCGGGGAAAGTGTTGAAGGGCATCGGGTCCCACCAAGGACCATGGATGCCCCAAGCCTACGCATCAACGCCCTCATCGAACACGAAAATGCCATGGTCATCGCCTGCTTTCCAAGCGTGGGGATGGTCTCAAGCATCGTCGCTCACTACCTGATTGACCACCTCGATCTGGAGTTTGTTGGAGGGTTGGTTGACGACCGGCTACCTGCGCTGGCGATGATCAACCAAGGCGTTCCTCTTCCCCCCATTCGAGCCTACGCCGGAAAACCAAAGTGCAGCATTGAGGGCTGCGACCAAGTCATTCTTTTGATGAGTGAAATGGTGGTGCCCGAAGCCCTGGTTCACAAAATTGTCTGGGCGCTCTTTGAGTGGTCCAAAGAACATCAGGTGGTCGCCGGTGTGGTGGTGGATGCGTTTGCCAAAGGTGGCATGAAAAGCGGCATGGACGGCGTTGACCCCGTGGTGGAATACGAAGACACCGAAGCCATCGACGTGGTCGGTATCGGGTGCAATGAAACCGTTCGTTCGATGCTCAAGGACATGGACATCCCGCTGCTTGAAACCGGTGTGATTCGTGGCATGAACGCCGGCATCCTCAGTGAAGCCTCCCGTCGAGGACTTGGTACGATGTCCATCATGGTGGAGGCAGACCCACGCTTCCCAGACGCCCGCGCCGCCGCCGCCTTGATTGAGAAGCTCAACACCCTCTTGCCCACGATTGACCTTCCTCAAGAGCCGTTGCTCGCTGAAGCCGAACTGCTTGAAGCCCAAATTAGTGCCTTGATGGAGTCCGCAGGTGAATCCCAAAAGAGCAGTCCAGCATCAAACGCCATGCTCTACGGTTGACGATTTACGAGTAATCAGAAAGCGAAGATTGCTCAGCGTTTTGAGCGGGTGACTCCTTGCTCGTCCCCCGAGAAGACAGCCGTTCGTTGAGTTCGTCTTCCGACCATACCTCAACGCTGAGATTGGTTGCTTTGGTCAACTTTGAGCCCGCTTTTTCACCGGCGACGAGCACACTGAGTTTGGCCGACACGCTTCCAACGATTTTCCCGCCGGCGTCCGTGATGCGTTGCTGAATCTCTTTGCGAGGCGCAGATAACGTTCCTGTAACGCAGAACGTCATACCCACAAAAGGACCTACGGTTGTTTTCACCTGTTCTGGTTCAATGGTAAGCAGAACGATGAGGTCCTCAACGAGGGGGCGTCGCAACGCCAAGCCATCTCGGAATTGCAACGCCACGATCTCGCCGACTCCGTCGATTTCGAGCATGGTGCGTATGGCTTGGTTGTGACCGTGAGGCTTGCCGTTGTCTCCAAGTTCCGGGCCATAGGCATCATCGCCGATGGAAGCGTGGGCGGCATCGAGCCATCGCAAAAGACCAGTCGCATCGCCCAAAGCCGATGCAAGCGCCGTTGCCAATTCTGGACCGATACCGGGAAGACCAAGAGCATGGAGGAATTTTCCGAGGCTCATGGTTCGGGATTTCGCCACCTCAGCAAGGACGTTGTTGGCCGATTTCGCCCCCATGCGGTCCAACCCAAGCAAGCCATCCAACGTAAGGCGGTACAAATCGGCACACGATGCAATGAGTTGAGCATCGAGTAACTGGTCGACCAGTTTTTCACCAACTCCGTCGAGTTCCAGAGCACGGCACCAATAGAGAACTGAACGGCTGGTTCGTGCGACACAGAAGAGGTTGACACATTTCAAAAAAGCCCCTTCCAATTCCACTTGGCCCTCACAGGCAGGACAAGAACTGGGGGTAGGAATCGGGCCGTAAGCAGGAAGTTGTCCGGTGAACGAATCACCAGAGGCATGGAAGCGTCCCTCAAGATCGCTCGGACGTGCCGGACCCATCACGCGTTCGATCTTTGGAATGACGTCTCCACGGCGCACGATGAGCACTTTATCTCCGATGTTGATGCCAAGACGCTCCACTTCCCCAACGTTGTGCAAGGTCGTGTTCTCAACGGTCACACCGCCAACCCGCTGTGGCGCAATCCGTGCCACAGGCGTAATGTTCCCCGTTCGCCCGGTTTGCCATTCAACGTCGAGGAGGACCGAGGAGGCTTCCTCGGGAGGGAATTTCCAAGCGAGCGCCCAACGCGGATGATGCGCCGTCATGCCCAGACGTTCTCGCTGTCCCAAGTGGTCGAGTTTGAACACGACACCGTCAATTTCGAAGGCGTAATCGCCTCGCTTCTCGGCCCAAACCTGAGTTGAATGGTCCATGATGGCCGCCGTTTCAGAAGGCGACGCCCCTTCGTGAACCTCCCACGGGGCTGGAACGATCCCCAGCGAATCCTCCATCCAAGCGAGCATGTCAGTGTCGTTCTCCATCGGTGGCGCAGGCTCACTGTCGGGATGCCGGTCCTCTCCGAGCGGTAGTTTGGCATCGTACGCCTGGAAGACCAAATCCGACGCATCTGCTTTGCCGTCAGCGTGCTTTTGACGGAGCGCTCCAGCGGCGAGGTTTCGTGGATTTGGTGAGATGTCCTTGTACTTGGCCTCAAACACGGCCAGGGGCATCACGACCTCGCCTCGGACGTGCACGTCCACGGCCACCGGGAGGGTGTGGGGAACGTTGGCAATTTTTCGAGCATTGCGGGTCACGTCTTCGCCACGCTCACCGCTTCCCCGGGTCGCGGCTCGCACCAACCGGCCCATGCGGTATTCCAACGAAAGCGCCGACCCGTCCAACTTTGGTTGGGAAAGAAAACGCGTTGCGCCCGAAGTGGTGATGTTCACGAAGTGGTTCAACTCCTCAGCCTTCGTTGCCTTATCCAAACTGCGCATGGGGAACAAGTGGTCCACTTTCACGCTGCCAGGGGCGATGTCTGCACCAACGCGATTTAGCTGGGGATGGTGCGGGTCAAGTTGCTTGAGGTTGTCCCACAATCGATCAAATTCCACGTCGCTGATTTCAGGCTGAGCGAGGTTGTAGTAGAGGTTTGAATGGTGGGCAATTTGATCGGCCAACGAGTCAATTTGAGCGTCTCGGCCACCGGATGGAGAGGCTTCTTCGCTCATGAGTCTAAGAGGCACGGCACAGGATATGAAGCATCGCTTCTTCACCCGTCAATTGAATTTGAGCGCTACAAATTCGCTGTTCTCAAGCGGGCACCGCGTCATGATGGCGTGGGTTAAAATTCGCATGTGAATTTCAGCAACAACGTGAACGGTGGCGGAAAACATGTGCCCGGCGTGGGGTTTGAGGTCATCATCGGAAAAGGTGGCGTGAATGTGCGTAAAGGCTTCACCGGTTTCCCGGCGAGCAAGGTTGCCCTGAAGGGTCACGAGTTCAGTAGCGTCCTGAAGGGTGACACGGTGGTAAACGTGATCGTCGTCCATGTACCCGTAGGTGCTTTCTCGAGTTCGGCCAATGCCGCTGGTGATGGCAGCAGCATCGAAGCCAACCTCGTCAGCAAGCGCCTGGATTGATGCGTGAATTTCCTCGCCCGGGTCCAGACGAACGAAGAGGTCATCGTTACTTCTTGTCCACTCCATGCACATCGGCTGGCACGGTGGGCCAAGAGGTTGCCGTTCACTCGTTTTCCACCGGGTTGAGTGTTCCACGGCGAGCTTGCTCCATGGCTTTGATGTATTCTCGGGCCACACCCAGTGAATCGGGCGCCCCACCCAGAGGCAGCGGGCCAAACGGCCCCCATCCATTGCGCAAGAGCATAATGCGTCGCTTTGGTTGACGCTTGGCCAGCCTGAGGCGTTCCCAAGCGTACCGCTGACCGTCAGCAAACAAGTGGGTCGAAGTGATGGCGTACCGTTTCGGGATGAGCAGAGAAATGAGGTGAAGCCCAAGGAACACGTCCCAGAGAATGGCATAGATGATGGGGGTGTTGCTGGCCTCAAGAAGCGCCCACGGCAGCACCATCATGGCCGCCATGGAACCAAGGTTCCCCCACTGACGAACCATCTCATGAACGCCTTCACTTTCCCAAGCAAAACCGCCTCCGGGAAGTTGGCCCAACTTCGGTACGTCTCGGCGTTGCTTGGTCAGCCAATAGGCGTCCCATGCTACAATTCCTGCAAGAACGGCAACGGCGAGCGTTGCTACATTCTCGGCCGAGGGGAGGTCAACCATCCTTTCACGCTCACAAATGCTTCTCGTCAAGCGAAGTCAAATCGCCAGGTCCGCCGCGTCGTAGCCGTGCAAAGAACATCAACACCACGACGACAAAGAGGGCGAGGACAACCATGAGCCCGTTCACGTTCACGTCGTCATCGCTGTACTCGACGCCTTCCAGCAGATCGGGCGTTCCGTCGCCATCGTCGTCCATGTCCTCGGTGAGCCAACTGGAATACCCTTCAGGGCAATCCAGGTCGTCGGGTTGCGTGTCGCCGTCCGTATCGATTTGCGCACATGGATCAAGCGGGAAGGCATCCTTTGAATCGCTGAAACCATCGTTGTCATCGTCTTCATCGTAGATGTTCGGGCCGCACGATTTGCCCGTGTTTGGGTCAAACCACGTGGTGGCTGAACAAGATGCAGACCAGTCATTGTCCGTGTCCAGAAGCGTGTATTCAAAGTCCATCGAGGCGGATGCTGCCAAGCCAAATGAATCGGTTACGGTCACCTCAACGATGTAGAAGCCGGCCGTCAGATCCGTAATGTTGTACACCGGTTCGTCGCCTCCTTGGAGCACCGTGTTTCCCTGCATGTCGTAAATGCGCCAAGAAAGAACAAGTTCTGCCAGACCGTCCATGTCGTCGCTGTAGGAAGCAGATGCTCGGAGAGAATCGCCCTCCATAACCCGCTGTCCGGCATACGGTTCCAGAAGTTCTGCTGCAGGGGCCTGATTCACCAAGACGTTGATGACCAACACAGCGGAAGAGGTGGTGGGTGAATCAACCACCAGCTGGGCCACGGGTGAGCCCGTGACGGTCGCTTGGACAGCCCATTGATTCGCCACGCCTTCCGAGTCCTCGATGACGGTTCGTAAAAGCAATTCAACATCAACGGTCGTCCCTTCAACCGAGAACGGTGAGAGCAAATCGTCTCCGTAACTCACGTCGAACAGAGCTGGAACCGGCAGCCCATTCTTTCTCGCATCCAGCGTGACGGTCCTGAAGGCGGAATATTCCCCGCCTTCGCCAACCGTCACTGAACCCACTTGCCCGTCCACAGAATGAACGGTGGTTTGGGCGAGGTCCAACGCTCCAATCAATTGGCTCGATTCGAGGCGCACCGGATAGGACTCCGTGGCCAGAGCGCTTGAGACCATGACGTGGGCCTCGCGCAGAATGAGCGGCGCGCTGATTTCTCCGAGGTCGGAATGAAGGGATACACCAACACTGTACCCTGAAACGTTGAGCCGATCAACAACGAGGCTATCGGCAGAACGTCCGTGATGGGTGGTAAAGGCCGTACCGACGCCGTCGCCGTTGAGGGTAATGTCTGAGAACAGGCCTGAGGTGCGGTCAACATCGATGGCTGGGGCGCCGTTCAGCACGATGCGTTCGAGCGTGATGTCCTCGTTGTTTTCTCCAACAATTCCGCCCTGACCCGTGACCTCACCCTCGACATCGCTCAGAAGGAACCCCGCGGAGAGGCTGTTGAGCGAGACGATGGCGCCGCTGCCATCAAACGCCGTGGCGTCAACACCGCTGACCGAGCCGGAGACACCGGTCAATTCCATCCCCCAGTCTGTACCTTCGGCCAGGGTGATGGCGTTGAATTGAAGGGGTGTTTGCTGAGCCCAAATGGCCTGTTCCTCACAGTCGGCAAAGGACACGTTGCTGAAGGTGACAAGCCCCGTGGAAGGGTAGAGATGGGCACAGCCGCTGCCGTTTTGTAAATGGCTGTTGCGAAGAACAAGTTCGGCTGCGTTTCCAGTCTCGACCACCACAAGAGGGTCGCTCGCAGAGCGAGCGAAAAACACATCGTCGGCTTGGACGGAACCAAGGCCAGATACGGTCAGCGCAGGCGCTGATTCAACGAGTTGTGTGCCTGAGAGTTCAACGGCGGCGGCGGTGGATGAACCGAGCATCAAACCGCCCCAACGAGCACCGTAGCCAGTGGAGGAGAGGGTGGCTTCACCGGCATCAAACACACCGTTCACGGTGATGGTAACTCCTTCTGAAATCCGGAGTGAGACACCGTCTTGAATCGTCATGGTGGAATCGCTCTGCAAGACGAGCGAACTGTCAAGCGTGTACGGACTCCATTGCCGTTCAAGCACAAGCCACCCAGAGACGTCACCAACGGGCACGGTTGACGCCATGAAGGTGTGAGAAAGTGAACGGTTGGTGTCCCACGTGACAAAATCAGAGAAGTTGTTTCGCTGAAGCATCACCGTCTTTGTTCCGCCCCATGTTTCTCCCGTATCAGTGACCCGTTGAGCAACGGTTTGGGTTGAAAGTTGACCGCTTTCATCCGTCATGGCCACCGCACCTTCAATGGAGATCAGGGCGTCTTCCACCGGCTCGCCTTTGTCCAAAACAAGCAATTCCAGGGTGGATGAACTGGTGAATTCAGCCCCGGTCAAGGCGAGAACGGTCCCCTCAACACCGCCACCCAAGACGTCGATTTGACAGCCGGGCTGAACGGTAAGGTCGCCCGTGATGGTGAGGTGTTGAACACTTCGTGCGCTCATGCATCCCCATTGCACGTTTGCTTCCACCGTCAACGATCCCGATTCAGCCCCGGTAAGGAGACTCTGACCACTCGCCTGAACGCTATCGGCTGCGATGCTTGCCGCTTCACCGATGAGTTGGCCCGTCCCTTCGATTGAGATCGTATGGCCCTGAGAAAGAATCACGTTCGACGAAACAAGCGTCAAAACAGCGTTGTTGGCCACCGTGAGATCGCCTGAAAGTTGGTGTGGTTGGCCATCTGGCCGAGGGCCAAGAACAACATCTTGTCCTGAACTGATGGTCCAATCGCCCACGGGAATAACGGGAATTTGAACGGATTGACCCGTTTGTCCACCGTACAAAGTGACGCGTGTTCCAGCGCCCTCCAAGGTGACATCAACAACCGACCCACCGCTGACCAGCGGAAGCGTAAGCGCCCCGTTGCTGTTGCTCATCAACTCAAAGTTGTGCACGGACACATGGGCTTCGACGGGCTGGCCGGCAAGGTCGGTGAAGGTGACATCGGTTTCCAAGAAACGGTAGGATGCAGAGGTGCTGACGGTTGGGTTGTAGGTTGAGCCGTAATACAGGGTCCCGTCTCCCAAAGCATCGGCGGACGATTGAGCCGTGTTTAGCGGTGAAAAACTGCGCACGGTAGCGGTGCTGTCCGTGGAGAGCATCAGCGGTGTTTCATGCAGTTGTGCGGTCCAAGATGAGACATGAAGCGAGGCACTGCCTTCCATCAATACGCCCTGGTCTTGGGCGACGGTGGTAAGGTCTGTCCCTGAGAAGGTGGAGTCGATGAGGTGCAAGCCAACAAGACTGCCAATGTTGAGCTCAACGGTCGGAGCAACAACGTTGCTGTCTTCGAGAAACAGGCCTGTCGAGACGTTTCGGGAGGTGAAGTGCTCAAGGGCAAGGTCACTGTACCATGCGTTCAACCCGATGGAGGTCTGGTCGGCAGACGTGAAGGGTTTTTCCACCATGATTTCCGACCACGCATGTTGGCCTCCGAGAAGGAAAATCCCCGTGGCTTGGTTGGATGTCAATTCAACCTCAACGTCGGTCAGGGAACTGGTGGGCGTCTGCACCGAAAGGCCGGTCGTCGAGGCGTTCACCGATAGATTGGTCCATTCAGCGTGCCCTGAACCGGAGGCTTCAACCGCTTGCTCAACGGCATACACGGAGACGTTGTCCATGACCGAAGTCCCTGAACCGGACCACGAAACACCGACCCGTGGGTCATTGATGGTTGAATCCTCCACGGTGCATTGGCCTTCACATCGAACGTCCACGGCCGGGCGCATTTCGTCGGCTGTCGTGGACGTAAAGTCAACGCCAGAAACATGCACGTGGGACGTCCCCTGGCCGACCATCAAGCGTCCACCTTGGAGGCTCCCTGTCGTCAGCGAAAAGTCATCAGCGTCCCCTGCATCGATTGCAAGCGGCATCCCATGGCCATTGAACCGAGACACCGTGGACGATGCCCCCGAAACGGTGGCGATACCGACGCTGGCGTTCTCAACGGTAATGCCGTCAAGCGTAAGGACGCCCCCGAGGGATTGCACGCCGACTCCGGCTTGCTTAACAACAAAATCCTCGATGTGAGACGTGCCTTGATTGGCCAATCCAACGGCCACTTCATTGACCGTTCCGTTCGTCAAATTCAGAGCACCATGCTCAACGTAAACGGCTTCGTAATCCATTCGGTTGGCTTCCAACCCGTCAACGGTAGCGGTGCCTCCCATCACTGAAAGACCTCGATACGCGTCGTTGAACACCGTGCCGGATGCGTTGAACGTTCCCCTCACCAAAACCCCTGCCGAGGCGTTTGATACGGAGACATCGGTGAAGTTCGCTTGACCGCCGGTTTCAATCACGATTCCAAGCCACAACCCTTGCCCGTGGGACCCTTGCGTTTCTGGAACGATCGACGAGAAGAAGGAGGCTTGGTCGGCCACCATTGAGCCTTCAACAATAACGCTGTACGACTTAGCGTCCACGGTTGTACCTGGAGCAACGGTCAATGTGGCCCCGTTGGCCACCGTCACGTTCCCGGAGAGAACCATATCGCCCGACCACGTGGTGTTCACCGAAACCGTGCTGTCAACGGCCGTTGCCATCGGCAAGAGCACGACGACGAGGAGGAGAGAAATCATGCCGTACGCACGCTGTTGTCCCATGGTGTTGCGTTGAAGTGGCGCCATATCAACCCCGAGGCTTCGCGACACAGAAAGTGTTCACACCTTTCAAAAAATGGTGGGCCCGCCCGGATTTGAACCGGGGTCTGACGGCCCCCAGCCGCCAAGTATAGGCCAAGCTAACCCACGGGCCCGAGGAGTTCCTCAGCTGCGCGCTGCACTGAACGGTGCGACCTCTTCGATGAGGTCGAGGTGTCCAACGTACATACGGCGGCAACAATAGCGCTTCAGGCCA
The DNA here is from genome assembly GCA_964014905.1 of uncultured Candidatus Poseidoniales archaeon. Classification (GTDB taxonomy): domain Archaea; phylum Thermoplasmatota; class Poseidoniia; order Poseidoniales; family Poseidoniaceae; genus Poseidonia. The sequence goes on from CAXHCG010000001.1 coordinate 27,101, forward strand.
ACGGCGTCCATGGCTTCGGAATCCGTTTTTCCATCGGCAACCAATTGCTTGTATTCTTCCCACTTGTGAGCAATCACTGAGCCACAACTGAAACATCGTACTGGAATAATCATCATCTCACCTCATCGGTACGACTTTTGCTTCTTGCGACGAGCGCCACGGCCAAGTTGGTGCTTTGGCTCCTTTCGGCGTGGGTCGTTCACAAGCAGGCTGCGGTCGAAGCGCAGATACTCATCTCGAAGTTCTTCGTCAACGCCTTCAGCGCCGCCGTTGTAGTGGACAAGCCCACGAGCGATGGCGGTTCGGATGGCGTCGGTCTGTCCCATGATGCCACCGCCATTGGTGGTGATGGAAATGTCAACTTTGCTGAGTCGATTCATGGCGTCGGCGATGACCAACGGCTCCATCGACTTGCGACGGGCCAAGGAGGGCTGCAAGATTTCAATGGGCTCGGAGTTCACACGAACACGGCCTTTTCCAGCCTTGACGCTCGCACGAGCGACGGCGGTCTTGCGCTTTCCAGAGGATTCAACGGACTTCTTTTTGCGTGCCATCACTGGTCACCTCCCGTCCATCGGTGAGCGGGTGCTCCCAAGTTTGCACTGACATCACCCAGTCGGATGTATCGGTCAGGCAAATCACGGCGGAATTTGCTATCGTCTCCTTGTTGATGGCCTTCTGGCATATCGCCTGAAAGGTGGTTCGGGCAACCGATCTCAACGCGAAGGTTTCGAAGGGCACGGCGGCCGCTGCTCTTCTTCTGGTAGGGCAACATGCCTCGAACGGCGCGCTTGAGAATCATGTCGGGCATACGGGGGAAGAACGGTCCTTTGCGGGCGTGGTTCAACTCGTACTTCTTGTGGTAGTTCTCAAGGACGGATTGTCGGCTACCTGAAATGATGGCCTTCTCTGCGTTCACGATGATGACTTTGTCATCACGGTCTTCGCGGGCAGCCTTCAGCAGAAGGTCGGCAGAAGCAGAAGCCAGGCGACCGAGAATCAGCCCGTCTGCGTCAAACACGTAGGTGGTTTCATCAGCCAAGGATAACAACCCCCGTTCCTGTTGGGTTTTCGTTCATCAGCTCGCTGTAGGTCATGATTCGACCTCCAGCGGCCTCAATCTTCTCACGGGCACCGTTGCTGACACTGTAGGCGGCGATGGTATGGCCGTTGGTCAACTCACCTGAGCCGAGCAGCTTGCCTGGAACGAGGATGGTCGCACCCTCGGGGGCATAGCGGCTAACACGGCTGAGGTTGGGTTGGGCCCAATTCTTGCGGCTCCTAGAGAGACGCAAGGCCACATCTCGCCAAACTGCAGCTCCGGTGTCGCGAGACTGGGCTTTCAGTTGATTGATCATGTCAACCAACTGGGCGTTTGTCTTACGTTCTGGGTTGCTCATTTGACTCCCTCGATGCTTTGAAGCAACTTGCCGACCGTCCATCCCGTTATGAAGGCACCGACGCGAACGTAACTCCAATCGCGCCGGAGGGGGCCGGTTTTGACCCAAGTTAACACGGTTCAGTCAAGGAGGATTTCGCCCTTTGCATCGAGCAGTTCCACGGTCAATCCAGCTGCGCGTGCTTGGACGATGATTTCATCGTGCAGCATGTCTGAGAAGTCGTCGAGCGCGCCGAGGGCCGTGATGCCAGCCACATCGGTCAATCGGTCGATGAGGTGGTTGAGAACACAACTAACGCCGTAGGCTTGACCGGCTCGGAAGGCATGGTCGGGCCCGCCCACTTCGGGATCTTCGGCTTTCATTCGAAGCATGACGGTTTGGGAGTAGGCCACCAAGGCACCGTAAATCGCCTCGATAATCGCCGCTGCTTCAAGGTCGCCAAGCAACATTTGTGAATCAGCCAGGGCGGCGCGCACGGCGCTTTCGTAGATTCCGTGGGCACCAATGGTGTCCGTCGTTTCAATTTGCATGGCTTGGTCAATGAGTGCCTTCCAGTCGTCCATGGACCACTACACCACACTCCACCCTTTGAAGGTTAAGGAGGCCAAAGGTCTGGCTTGCGCTCAACGTGCTTTGCCCCAAAGAGCCAACGAACCGCTTCAAATCTTGAAGTCGCTGCTCTCGCCTTCGTCAATACCTGCTTGCCGTACCGAGCCGTCAGCGGCGACAAACTCACCGGCCTTGGTCAGGTTGTCGTAGATGCTGGAGGCATCGATTCGCTTGACAACGGATTCCTCACCAAGCGACATCGTCAACGAATTCGTGATGGCTCCAAGGGTCTGCATGGCACGATCTCGGTGGGTGGCATCAATGGTGTGTTCGGAATACCGGGCTTCTTCAAAGATTGAGAGGAAGTCGTCCAGTTGGTCCGTTGGTACCATGTTGAAGGCCAGACGAACGGCGGCTTCGAACTCACGGGCCGTCTCGTACACCTTCTTCATGAAGCCATACTTTCGGAAGTGCTTAACGAGGCTCTTGTAGCAGTCAAAGATTGCTGCAATGTATTCGTTGCTGGCTTCAAGTTGCATCATCGCATCGGTCAAAATACCGCGGAGGGCTTGCACTTGGCGTTGTTGCTGCACGCGCTGATAGTAAATCGCCCCTGCGATGAGAAGCGCCATCAGAACAATGGCAAAGCCGATGAGGTTGCCAGGCGACAATAATCCATTGGAACCACCGAGGGCTTCGGCCTTCTTGTACGTGATTTCGTGCGTGATGTTGTCCTGAGACGGCGCGAAGTACGTTGAGCCAGAGTAAAAGGCCGTGACGCGCCAGAGACCACTGCACGGGTTGCCATCGCAGCTCTGTCCGACAAAGGACCACTCAAATCCAGCAACGCCTTGCTCGTTCGTCCGGGTTTTGTTGTTCAGGTCAGAGACTTCCCACTCACCGGTTTCATCGTTGAAGAACTCGTAAGCAAAGATGACCTCTTCGTTTTCAACGGCCAAGTCAAGGCGGTCTCGCAAAAGTGCGATTTGTCCGGTGATCAAATCACCTTCGTCAGCACCGTTTGCACCGCTGTTACTCCACGTTTGCTTCACCTGCAAGTCGACTCGAGAGCGAACGAGAATCTCAATGTCCATGGCTGAACCATTGAGAGCGTTACTGCTGTCCTTATCGCAACCGCCAGGGATGTTTCGGTCCGGCTCAAAGGCAACACGGAGGGTTCGGAAACCTTCCAGTTTACCACCGGTCGTCTCAACGCCTCGGAGGGTCGGGTTCTGAGTTGGGTCGCCACTGAACCACTCAACGGTGCCGTCGATATCGCTTGTTCGGACCGTGGCAAGGGGCCGAATGTTCTCCTCGGGGTCGAGGTAGATGTTCAGGCACTTTCCACCGACTGCCTGTCCGTTGGACTGGGCAAGTAGGGCATCAATGTGGAACGACTCCTTGAGATAGAGGACTGGGTACCTCGATCCGTTTTGTGCAACATACTGGTCAACACTGGACTTGAACGGGCCAACTTCAGTGATCTGCAAGGTTGAGTTGGAGAAGACATCAAACTCGGTTTGGACGGTCTTGTTCTCGTAGCGATACGCGTCGTTGTTGTCGTAGGCAGAATACGACACAGAGACCCTTGCTTTGCCGGCCATCACGTCGGAAAGCGGGCAGATGATGGAAAAGAATCCGTCAATGTTGGTCGTGCCGGATTGACAAGCGACAGGGCCGGTCTGGCCGTTGACCATCTCGTAATTCACGCGAATGCTTCGGTCGGTGAGGTTCACTCCCAACTCATCGCTGAGTTGTCCGGTGACGATCATCGGCTTAGGCACGACTTCGCCTGTAAGCGGGTCGATTTCGCTGGTGTAGACGATTTGGTCATCCACGGTCATAACGGTCCGGCCAATGAGGTTGAACCCGTTGGCGTTGTTGGTCATGGTAAGGCGGAAATGGTCGTTCCCCGGAACGGAGGTGCACGGATCCCATGCGCCTTGAATGCCGAGGTAGCTGACGTCAAGTGGTTGACAACCCTCGTTTGGCAGGGTTTCTTGGAACCGCAGAATCACGTTCACTGGACCGAATCCATCGGGTAGGAAGGATTCGGGGTCTGCACGAAGCAGGGATGGATTCAGTGGAGAGATGTTGGATTTCAAACACCCAACGGTCTCTTCGACTTCCAGCCCATCCCCGTCAAGGTCTCGGTCAGGTACGTTGTCGCCATTACCGTCATAGTAGCACAGGTGAGAGCCGTCAGGCTCGACTTCTGGCAGCGAGATGACCCCCGCATTTGGTGCAAGGGTTGCGACGACCTGCCTGTGCAGGGTTCCCTGGAAGTCCGTTCCTTCAAAGATCACGTCAACCAAGCCACCGTAGGGTGTTTCTGGTCCGGACAGAGCCGTTCCACCTGAATCCCTTATGCTGGTTTTGTTGTCGTCTGAAACCTGAGCTGTGAAATCCCATTTGTCGCCAGAGCGCCGGAGATTTTCTTCGGTGCTGATGACCTGCATGTACGTTCGAGAGACCACCCATACCGATTGAGAGACCGTCGTTCCCTTCAGCAGGGATGTCCCGGAATACTCAAACTGCAAAGTGAAATTGCCGAGAGCATCGGTGGCTGAAACGTTAAACGGAATTTCGAAGAAACCGTTGCTGTCCGTGAAGTTAACACCCGTGCGTCCGTCAAAGGACCAGGTGTAATTCACCGGAGCATTTCGGACCGGTTGGAGTGAATTGTCAACCAGCTTGGCCTGAATGGTCGTGTTCGTGTTTCGATACAACCGGGGCAACGACGTCGTCTGGAAATCGGTCGTACCAACAACGGTGACGTTGATGTAAGCGCCCGTTGGGGCCAGCGTTGACGAGTTGCCGGTGAAGTAGTACGCTGAATTGGTGAAGTCAACTCGGAGGCCGTAGGTGCCTGAACCGTATTGACTGAACCACGACCAGTTGTAATCGTAGGCTGCGTCGCCGTCCTTCATGATTGGGCGCTGCGTGTAAGCGGTCTCGCCTGCACCGAGGAATTGACCGTTCTTGTCAACGTCAACCTGCAAGGCAATGGGGTCTTGGTCCCATGGATCGTTGGTACGGTTGGTCACTTTGCCCACGACTTGAAGGGATTCGCCCGTGTTCATTTCCGGAACGATTTCACAGCGAACGGCACTGTTTGGATCCGTTCGGTCCACAGGTCCACAAGGTGGTAGATTGCTGTCGCCGCCGTTCACCAAAGCGATGAACCAGTGCGTACCGTTGCCGCTCAAGAACGGACGTAGCGCAGCGGCTTGGCCGGTCAAACCAGTCGGCGTACCGTCCCAGGACTTCGGATAGGGTTTGAAGGCTGAGACATCGTTGTAATTCACGCCAGCGTTGTCCAGGGCAGGTTGGTGGAAGAGCGTCGACCAATCCCCGAAGGTCCCGTCGCCATTGTTGACGGTTGAGTCGTAATAGAAGATGGGGCTTAGGCCGTCAAGAATCAGCGTTCCTTCGATGTTCATTCGGTGCATGATGCGAACCGAGAACGGTTCGGCCTCATCGCCGTTCAAGTACGGGAACGGCCATTCTGTCGCCAGTTCGGGAGATACCCGAGCAATGATTTCAATGTCCCCGGCAGGAAGGCTGGTGTTGGTGTAGTTGTAGCGCAAAACGTCCCCGTTGCTGTCCAGGACAACGTCATGTTGCTTGGTCAAATCGTTCCATGCAATTTCTTCATAGCCGCCCGGAATCTGTCCGTTTCCGTTGTCGGCTGTCGAGTTCCATTGAACCTGCTTCCATGTGCCACTGATGCCCAAATCCTGAACGAATGTCAGTGAAGCCCATCCAGAAGCGTCGGTTCGGTAGCCGTTGTTGCCCAAACCGGTAAAGTTGGTTGGTGCGGTTAAGTTCCCAAACAGTCCTCCGAAGATGGAGAAGGTGATCGGTGAATTCTTGATGCGGTTGTCAAAGAGTCCCCGGTCCCAGTCGGCCGAGTAGTGGGCCTTGAAATCAAGCCAGAACGGTTGTTCGTCGCTGCGGAAGTAGGTCCACGCCGAATAGTCCACGGTCATGTTGGCTTCGGCGCCAACAAAGTAGGACTGCGATTGATTGCCGTTGAACATGAACATCTCGGTGACTTCTGCATACACTCGGTAGGTGGAGTTGTCGCCAACGGTCAAATCCTCCGGGAAGAGGAATTGACCGACGCTGAAGTTTCCACCTGCATTGGTCAGGACGTCGATGGTCTCAATGGCCGTGGTGTTGTTTGCGGTCCACTCGATGTGAACCTGTACGGGCAATTGTGGAGCAGATTCAACCACACCTGTGATTGGATTTAGCCAATCAACATGTCCAGCGAAAATCGTCGGGCTCTGTGCGTCCAACCAAAGATTGTCTGGAAGGTTGAGCGTGATGTACGTGGGCGCTTTATCGTCGGCGTCAAGGATGCCGTCGTTGTCGTGGTCCCAATCCGAAGACAGTTCCGAGTTTTCGATTTGGTCGAAGTCCGGATCGGCGCGTGTGTCGTTGTCGTCATCGTTGTCAATCGCGTCAGGTCCGGTGGATGTGTCGCTTGGATTGGCAATTCCTTCACCGTCGCCAAAGTCATCGTGGTCCCAAGGGTTGGTGGAGTTGCGGTCAAACCGTGTGGGCCAAAGCAGGACTTCGTCTTCGTCGTGCATTCCGTCCTCGTCATCGTCCTCGTCCAGATCGTCTCTGGCCCCGTCGTTGTCGTGGTCGAATGGAGCAGTGATGCTGACTTGCAGTTCCACCAAGTTCGAGATGCCGTCGCCGTCCCAATCATCGTCAGCCCAGTTCACAATGCCGTCGTTGTCGTAATCCCAAGTGGATTGCTCTTCGCCCCAGAAACAACCCTGAATTTGTTCTTGATCAACGTCCAAGCGTCCATCGTTGTCGTCATCGGGATCCTCGCCATCAGGGATGGCATCGTTGTCGTTATCAACGTCGTAGAGGCTTGGCGTACGAAGCCCTTGGGACATGATGCCTTGGTCCCAAACGGCTTGGTAAAAGCCGTCGTCGTCCGCATCTGCGTCGTTTCCATCGTCGTCGTTATCGTCGCAATTTGACCCCGTGAAGAAGTTCCCGTTGTTTTGTCCAGTATCGTCGTCGAGGTCGAAGTTACTGTCGACTTCAAAGAAGTCCCAAACACCGTCATTGTCGTCGTCAACGTCGAACCAGTCAAAGATTGAGTCATAATCGTCATCGAGGTCAACGGTCGAGTTGGTGAAGTCCCCGTCAACGTCTCCGTCAACGTCGTTGTTGAGCAAATCAGCGCCAAGTTCGTCAGGGAAATCGGCCTCAGGACCGTTGTCGCTGTTCCACTGCCAGATGCCGGTGGTAAGGCCAATCCATGCGTTGTAGGCGTCTCGGTTATCGTTCATCTGGTTGAATGTGATACCGGAGTCGACGGTTCCGTCGCCTCCAAAGTCGTAGTGCCAGCAACCGATGCCTTCGACGGGCGTGCAGCTCCAGTTGCCCGAGGGGCCGCCGGGGGTTGGTCCTTGGTCGAACGATGCGTCGGGTCGAGTGGAGTAAGGTGCACCAAACTGTGCGTTGACGCCGTTGAGTGGCATCTTGTAGGCGAGGGCGTAGGCGTAGCCACAAACGAACCCTTGACCGAGGTTGCCTGCTGTCCAGCCGCAGGTTGAAAGGTCAAATGAACCGCCCATCTTGATGTCGTCAACGTCAAGAACGCCGTCGTTCCCTTCGTCTTGGTCCCACCAGTCAGGCATTCCATCTGCATCCTGGTCGATGTCCAAGCCGTTGATCAGCGAATCTCCATCGGAGTCAATGTCCCATTCATTTCCTCCGTTGTAGGGCGACCATCGGGCGAACAAGAACCAGTAAAATTCCGGAACGGTTCCAGGGGTAGGGGGGTTGGTGGTGGCGTCGTAGCCGTTGTAATTGAGAACCACATCAGCGAAGGGATAGTGCTGGAAAACAAGGTTCCAGTGGTCCGTTGCGTTGGTGCCGTAGAGTTGGCTGTCTGCAGACCCGTCGAGGTTACCGCCGTCGTTCACAGGATAGTAGGGGGTGGCGAACAGGTCGGTCGCGTCAAAGTCAACCAGGCCACAATTTCCGTCATCGGGGTCGTACAGGTCAGCGATACCGTCGTTGTCATCGTCCCAGTCAATGCTGTTCTCTAGGCCGTCTCCGTCCACGTCGGAGTCTACATCGTTCGGGCCGTCGTCTCGGTAGAGTCCACCGTTGATTTGGTGAAGATCGTTGTCGTTGTCCAAATCGCAGTCCCAATCGATATCAAGAGCGTCGATGATTCCGTCGTTGTCGTCGTCAACGTCGTCCCAATTGCTGATTCCGTCGCCATCCCAATCGTTGAACTGGGAGAAGGAGGCTCGGCGAGTCTGGCACCGTGGGTCAGGGCTAACCGGGTTGGGGTTGGCCTGCGTTGGGCAGTTCCAAGAAGAAACGTCGGCTGCTGTGTCAAGCGGGAACGAGTCGTTTTCATTCTCGATGTTGTCGTTGTCAAGATCGTAAGGTCGGTCAGCGCCGCCCACGGCAAAGTTGCCGAGGTTGTCGGGGGATGCCGTGCCGCCCATGTCCGTGTCAAGCCAGTCGTAGATGCCGTTGTAGTTCTGGTCAAACGGTCGAAGTCGGTCGTCGTCCAGATCGCCGTCGTAATCAAGTTCACAGTCGATTTCTCCGTCACCGTCTCCATCGCCACCTGGGGAGGCGAAGTCGGCCGTCGAGACGCTTGTGATGGTCAAATTGCCCTTTGAATCTCCACCGTTCACGGTGACGACTTCACCGACATTGTACCCGGAGCCTGCCCGGTTGATGACGGCGTTTGTGATGGCCCCTGCAGTCACCGTGATGTCAACGGTCAATCCGCTTCCTGCGCCACCTGGGTTGGCCGTCGCCACATCGGTGCCGCTGTTGTAGTTCGCACCGCTGGTCGTGATGGTGAAACCGCTTACGGCTCCGTTCTGTAGGCCGGTGTAATCGCTGGTTTGGTCACCGTTGGTGTCAATTTCAATGCACGTGTCTGGGATGCCGTCGTTGTCATCATCGGGGTCGACCATGTCAAGGATACCGTCGTTGTCATCATCGGTGTCGGCCGAATCCGGCGTCCCGTCGTTGTCGTTGTCAGGGTCAAGGAAGTTCGGGGAACCGTCGCCGTCGAGGTCACCGTCAACGATGAGGGTGAAGGCAGGAGTGCCATGGGACTCTCCGAGATCGATGAACTGGTCGAGGCCGCCGAAGAAGCCTGAACCGCTGGCGCCTTGAGCGTTGACTCGGTTTCGCTCCCAATCAACGTAGTCCACGCCGCCGGAGTACGTTCGGTACTCATTGAACGTCCACGGTTCGGCGTCGTCAAAGAGCGGGGCAGTTGCGGACATGAGGGTCGTGATGGAGCTGTCGTAGGGGTGAGCGTCGTCCACATCGGGAACGCCGTCGCCGTCGTCATCGGTGTCAAAGTAGTCCGGGGTTCCGTCCCAATCGAGGTCGCATGGCCATGTAAATTGGTCAATGCGTCCGTCGTTGTCGTCGTCTTCGTCATAGCGGCCGGGCCCGGCACCATCGCTGTCTTCGTCGGTAACGCCGTCGTTGTCGTGGTCCATTGGGTTCTGGTCTGCGAGGTAAAATTCGCCAATTGCACCGATGTTGGGGTCGGGGTGATCGATGGTCGAGTCAAGGAAACGGTCGGTGGAGACATTGCGGGGGTCCAAGCCAAGGGCTTCGAGAGCGTCATAATCAATCGGTCCTTCGAGGATACCGTCGTTGTCATCGTCCCAGTCATCGACGTCAAGAATGCCGTCGTTGTCGTGATCGTACGGATCGGTGCCATAACACCCGTCGAATCGCTCGAGCAGGTCGTAAATGCCGTCGTTGTCGTCGTCAAGATCGTCGAGATCGTTGATGCCGTCGTTGTCGTGATCGCCTGCTCGTGTTTCTTCAAGGAAAGTGGAGTAGGAGGGAATCGCTGCCTCCAAAACTGAAAGGTCAACGATGATTCCGGCTGAAACGCCGGGGTCGGCCCACATGAGGTTTGAGAGGGCTTCGTGAGCGAAATCGAGGTTGCCATCGTGGGCCCCGTCCCAACCGCCTTGGCCGCCTTGATCGGTGGATTGCACCGGAGACATGCCGAGGCTGCCGCCTTGGACAAGCTGCGTGTCGTTGGTGGCTTCTGGACCGTCATGGACGGTTTGAACAATCGCAAGAAGGCTGCTGGCCAGCATCAAAAAGACAATGATGACGGCCATGGAGAATTGTTGTCGCTCTTCAATTCGTTGAGTGTGTTGTTTTGACAGCATACGGGCACCTCGTAATCGCTCATCCACCGAAATACCCTATTTCAAGGGCGTGGCGCGAATGTGCGGTTCCGTATCACCAAAGCATCTGCGTATCAATTGCAAATGAACCGTGCAGAACGTGTTCGACAAGAAAAGAGAGGTGCCCCGGGGCCTTGGCCCCGAAGCTCCTGTTGTACCCGTCAGAGACGGTTCTTTGACAGACAGTCATCGTTTCAACTTCAGAACTCGTAGATATCGAGGATGCCGTCGTTATCGTCGTCGTCATCTTCGTAATCGTCAAGACCGTCGTTATCAGCGTCGAATTGACCCGTGAGGTCGTTACCGTCGTTGATTTCAAACCAGTCCATGAGGCCATCGTTGTCATCATCGTTGTCGGTAAGATCCCAAATGCCATCGTTGTCGTGGTCGTAGCGGTAGCTTCCAGCAACGCCGTCGATTTCGTCAACATCGAGGATGTTGTCGTTGTCGTCGTCGGTGTCTTCTGCGTCGTCCATACCATCGTTGTCGTGATCACGGGACAAATCCTCGCCCATGTCACCAATGTCATTTCGGTTGTCAATGCCGTCGTTGTCGATGTCCAGATCAACAGCATCGGAGATGCCGTCGTTGTCGTGGTCGTAGATGTTGGTGTTTGGATCGCCATCGTTTACTTCCTCGCGGTCGTCGATGCCGTCGCCATCAGCGTCATCATCCTCGAAATCGTCGGTTCCGTCGTTGTCATGATCCAGTGGTGAATCATCAACAACGTCTGGAATTCCGTCGTTGTCGTCGTCGTTGTCAACGTCGTTCGGGATGCCATCGCCATCGTTGTCGTTCTCGTCTTGGTTGTCGAGCTGCTGGCCTTGCTGCTGTTCGGACTGCTGGCCTTGTTGACCTTGCTGTCCGTTCTGCGTCTGACCTTGTTGCTGCTCGTTCTGACCGTTCTGATTCTGACCGTTCTGGTCCTGGCTGGTCTGGTCACCTTGCTGGCCGCCTTGCTGGCCGCCTTGCTGTTGTTGACCTTGGCCGTTGTCTTGCTGTTGACCTTGCTGGCCTTGCTGACCTTGCTGGCCTTGCTGACCTTGCTGGCCTTGCT
>CAXHCG010000002.1:0-32910 GCA_964014905.1 uncultured Candidatus Poseidoniales archaeon
CGAACCTTCGTCGGCAGCGTCAGATGTGTATAAGAGACAGCCCAATAGGTTCCCTGTGGGCTGTCCACGTCCGTCAAGCGGCTGTTGAGGTTAATCACCTTCTGGCGGTTGGTTTTCAGTGAAAATTCTTCAATCTCGGTCATGTCAAGGCGGGGGGCGTCGTTGATCGGGTTGATTCGAATCGTGATGGTTTGGTCGGAGAATTGTTCGCCATCGCTCGCACGGAGGGTGACAACGGTCTCGCCGTTAACGTCGTTGTCAACGGCGTTAAATCCAAGATCGTTTCCACGGAGCTCAACTTCAATCACTTCAGGGTTGGAATTGTCCATGACTTGAATGGAGAGCGTGGACACGTCAACAGACTGGCCGGTGTCGTCCGTGTCCGAGAGGTATTTGCTGAGGAGGATTTCCCCGTTGCCACCTTCATCGATGACTTGGATGGGGAGACCAGCCCAACGTGGCTGACCGTTTTCAATCACGTTGAAGAGGAGGGTTCCATACGGCAATTCACCGCTGTTGGTGTAGTCGCCTCCGTCATCAACCTTGATCTCTATGCCCTTTTGCCCGAGCGGGCATCCGTTATCATAGGGAAAGACGACTTCAAGTTCTTCTGTGTCAGCATGCCATGCAACGAAGTTCTCACTGCTTGACGTGATCACAAGGTCAGTCAGCGGTGTTTCAGGGTCTGAAACATGGCCGACCATGCTGACTTTAGTGCTGAGGTCGCACATCACGGTAGGAACAGGGTCGGCAACGATGATTGGGCGTCCGTTCGCAAGTTCAAACATGTCTTCGGTAACGGCCCATGAGCTGGTTTGTCCGCGAGCATCAACGGTGCGAGTGCGGATGTCATAATCGCCTGCGGCCATGGTCATGGAGGGAGTTATGATGTACTCTCGACCTTCTTGGGGAGAGTCACGGTAGAGGACATTGTTGCCGCCTGAAACGATACTGGAATCCCATAGGTTTTGATTTGCAGGGGAGACTTCAACTTCAAAACTCATCGTATCGATGGTGTCAACGTTATCGTTGGCGTCGCCTCTTGCAAGAACGGTGACGAACTCCCCGCGCTCAACAACGTCAGAGCCGAGCACTTGTGGGGTCTTTCCGAGGGGAACTCGGTCGTGGTCAACGATGGTTTCAGCGAAATTATTTGTGGCCGCCATGTCGCCATTTATGCCGATAAGACGAGCTCCGAAGCCTGTTGACCAGACGTTGCTGGGCAAGTTTGAGGTGTCAAAGGTGGCTGTACCGGTGAAGAAGGGAGAGCCCGGGGCTACATTGAGCGTGGGAAGTGAGACTGTGCTGATCGAAGTGGTGGTTGCACCGTTCTTGTAATAGAATTCAAGGGATCCACCGCTGTTGTAATCCAAATCACCGGTGTTCTTGACATCCGCTTGGAGCGAGATTGTATCGCCACGAACGTAGGACGGTGTGCCTTGGTTGTTCGCAACAGTGAGCCCGGAAACACCGATGTCCATCTTGGGTCCCATGGTGGAATCAATGGCGTGGTAGACGTGAGGGCTGCTGCCGCCAACAGAAACTTGGTTTCCGCTCATCAAAGCGGCAACGACGACGGCTTTGCCAATGCCACCTGGAACAACGGAGGTTGGAACAGTTGTCCACGATTGTGTTGTTTGGGTTGATGAAACGGAAACACTGTGGAAGGCAGAGCCGGTTCCACCGCTCTTGGATTTGAAGGTGTCACCAGCGGTCAACCAAGCCATCCAACAGTTGTAGCCGTGAGGAATGCCTGAAGAGTAGGAATAACCGGTGCAATCTTTGTCAACGAGGGCGGCATAAAGTTTCATGTTGGAAGCGGGAGAACCTGAACCCTTGTACTTGTACGAGATGCTAACGTCGTAATTTCCACCGTTTTGGGATATGGCTGCAGACATGCCGTAGTCGTTGACCGTGCTGTGCATGCCGCCGCCACTTGAGAACAGACTGTCGTAGGTGGTGTACGAGCTATCAGCCCCGCTTTGACGCTTGTCGGTGCGGTCGCCGAAGTAGGCGTCAGGAGCACCACCCGTTGTCCATGCCCAGTTGTAGGGGGAAACAGCACCAGCTCGAGCGGTGTTGGTTGTTCCGAACGACGCCGACATGTAGGTTACGTACACGTATTCGTCAGGATGATTCTGCTTGATGGAATGGTGGGCGTCTGAACCCCCACCGGTCTTCGAACAATGTCCGCAGTTGTCCGACGAGATGTACTGCCCGAAGACAACGTGACCCGGGCTGGTTGCTTGAGAAGGATTGAGAACAACGGTTTCTTCTTCCAATTCCGGTAGAGGCGTTTGGTAAAGGTCCGCCATCATTCCAGAAGCAAGGCTGCCTAGGAAAACGGCCACGATGGCCAAAGCGAGCGTTCTTGTGAAATCATTCATGATTACTCCACACATGGAGAGTATTTATACTGCACGCATTCTTGTTGCAAGTCCAAATTTGAAAATGCAGAGCAGTACCCTGTTATAATCGGAATGGTGAACCTTAACATCAACGGCGTTGTGGCGTGGTTGTGACCTCGGAAGAGTGGGCCGTACTGGTCGAAGATAACGGAAAAACCTACGTCGTTGAAATGAACGACCGTCAACAAAAAATGAAAGGTTTGGGCGTGTTCAATCCCGTTGAATCCTTGAAGAACGTTCCTGTGGGAGGACGTGTCGTTATCGGCCAAAAAGAACTGCTACGCCTCCCTCCACGTCTTCCTGAACTGGCAAAGGGAATGGCGCGGAGAGCGCAAACAATTGGCAGCAAGGATGCTGGATTTTTCCTCGCCCGGCTTGGCCTAGGCCCGAAGGATAAGGTGTTGGAAGCCGGCATCGGCAGTGCTGGCCTTTCGATGTACATTCAACGCGTCATCGGGCAAAGTGGAACCCATGTCACCGTTGAACCACGGGCTGAACATGCTGAAGTCGCCCTGGAAAACCTTCGTCGCACCACCGCTTCATGGGGTGAAAGCCCAACGCATCATCACGTTGAGGGAACCATCGAGGAGAGCATCGAAGCCATCACCGAGTTCAGCGATGGATTTGATGCCATCATCCTTGACCTTCCTGACCACCCTCCCGCGATTGAAGCCTGTTCCCAACTTCTACTGCCCGGCGCTCGACTCGCTTGCTACTGCCCCGTCAGCTCTCAAATGGAGCGTTCATGGGAAGCATGCGAAGCGGCTGGGCTCACCGTCGAGTGGGCCGGAGAATTGATGGAACGCGAATGGGGTCGCGCTTCCAAAGGTGGTATGCGCCCAGTGAATGGACCGTTTGGCCACACAGCGTTCTTGCTCGTGGCGCAACGCCAGTGATCACTCGACAACCCGAATCTTTTCACCGCACTGCGGGCAATTGAACCGGAACGGTGGCGTGCTTCCTCGAGGAACGCCCAAACGGGCTTCGCAACTCGGGCACGCAACCTTGGATTCATCGTCCATGCGGCATTCGTTATAGCCCAGTTCGGGGAGTTCTTTTTCCTCCGATTCATCGTCTTCCTCTTGAGATTCATCGTCCATGTGACCGTCCTTGTGGCGTGAAGATCGCCTGAGCAGTTGAACCGCAACGATGGCCAAAAGCCATCCAGCCGCCATCACGCCCAAGGTAGCGGATTGACTGACGCTGACGCCGAGTGGTAAAGCAAGTCCATTTGGTGGAAGCTCAGGCCCAACGAGCGAAATTGGAAGCGGCACGGACTCGTCGGAGGTGAGCACACCGCCACCCGTGGAGGTGGCTCTGACCACGACCTCGGATGTGGCGGTGCGTGCGGTGTTTGAAGTGATGGTTAACAGGAAATCAACGCTTGAACCCGAGGTCAGGGTGAAATCACTGGTGGCCACGTCATCGCTCATGCGCTTCCAGTCCATCACGACCAAACCAGTGTCTTGTCCGAACGCATCCAGGGTTCCAGAAACCTCTGCGTTGCCGAGGTTTGAGACCGTCAAGACCGTTGATGTCGAACTGTCGATGCCAAGCGAAAGGCGACCATCAGCAAACGACAAAGCCACCCGTGAATCAGATGGCCAATCTGCCTCCACCGTGTAGAGTTCGCCCAACTCTACGACGACGTTGCTGCGAACTGAACTGACGGCGCGGAACGACAACGCACGCTGACCAGCAGCAGCGTCATTGGGCACCACGCACGACCATCCGTAGGGCTCAGTGGAAAGACCGGGGCCAACGGTGACAGAGACATCAAGTCCACAATCTACGCCCACCGTCGTGATGGAGAACGTATCTTCGGTGTTGCCGGTGTTGGTCAGCACCACGGTCCCGTACACCGATTCCCCAGGTTTAGCCTCGTCAACTTCGGCCAAGATGGTGAAGTTAACCCCCGCCGTGACGGGTTGGACGGTGAGGTTCACCGTGTCGCTCACATCACTGTTTGTGGTTGAAACGACTTTCAACGTGTAGACCACACCGTTCTCGGGCGCCCCCACCGACCGCTCTTGAACACCGATTGAAACTTGTTGAGTCGAGCCTGAGGAAAGTTGGAAAGTGGTTGGGGAAAGAGTGAATTCAAACCAGTCACCCTGACTTTCCGTGGTCCATTCAAGCACGTAAACGTCCGAAGCGGTCCCGAGGTTGGTCACGTCGAGGATCAAGTTCGACACCGAACTTGGACTGGCCAAAAGGCGGCTTTGCACCGTGTTGACCGAGACCTCTTCACGGTCAACAATCACGATGTCAAAGGTGTAGGTGATGTCAAATTCACTCGCTTGGTACGTGAGGGAAGCACTGGACGTACCAGGCGTAGATCCGGTTGCTGCACTAAACGTCAAGACAACGGTTTGTTCAGTCGTCCTGTTCACATGAATTTCAAGCACATCGTAGGCGACATCAATGTCGGACGGGAGGCCCGAGAGCGTGGGCACGAGGGACAAGTTGGACGTTCCCGTGTTTCGGAGGGTGATGGACATCGACGTGGATGAACCTGGTGTGATAAGAACACGGTCCTCGCTCGGTGGAAGGAGTTCAACCCCGTCGACTTCAAGCAAATTGATGTCCACAGCGAGCGAGGTTGTTTCGCCGTTGTACGTTGATGAAAAGCTCTGCTGCAGCAATCCAGAAAGCGCAGCATCGCCTTTGGTGTTCACCGTCCACGTGCCAACTTCTCCGGCGGCGACCATGACCCCCGAGGCGCTCACGAGCACCGTATCAAGTCCACTGGACTCGGAGACATCGAGGAAAAAGGTGGCTTCATCGCTTCCGTGGTTTGCCAATCGAATTTCATAATTTGCACCAACCGCTGGGACAATGTCAACGATGTTGGTCGGCCCGACCAGCGAGAAGTTGACGGCTTCGTCTATGTTCACCGCAAAATCAAGGACGTCCAAAACGACCACTCCCTCGCCGTGATGGTGGGCTGCAGTGAGTCTAAACCCGCACTGAGAGGTACTGTCGGCGTGTTCATCGACCTCAACCACGATGTCAACTTCGTCGATTCCGTCAGGTTGCAACCCGTTGGTTTGAGCGGAAACAAGGGAGCCAATGCACGGACTTAGCCCGGACGAGGGTTGTTGAGAAAGGGCCCATTCAATGTCAAGGGCCGTGTTGCCGGTGTTGGTGACCTGCACACCCGTCGGGGTGCTCTGACCGGGGAGGAACACATCGTCTTGGCGAAGGAAGGCCGTGGCGACCGAGGGCTCTGCTTCGACCTCAACCACGATGATGGTTGAGGACGTGACGTTGCCGTTGGTGGACCCGATGGTCAACCTGTACCCGTAAAAGTCCGGAGCCGCATCGGCAGGCACCGTAATCGAGAGGGTCGTGGCCGCAGAACCTCCAGCCGGGATGTTCGCAAGTTCGTCCTGTTGCCACTGGATGTTCCAGCCCGTAGGAACGGATGAACCAAGGCCAAATGCGGCAGTGCCGGAAGTTTCCCAAGGATAGTAGGACATGCCGGTTGTTTGGTTGAACACCGTGTCGTCGGCGGCTTCCTGAAGAGCCAATTTTACGCTCGCATTGAGGTTGGTGGAGTCGTTGCTGCCTGCGCAGGTTTGGCCTGTGATCGTTGAATGGAAGACACAAGCGGCAAGGTAGGATCCGGAGAGGGAAGGATGGCTTCCATCGGACGTGTAAAGATCGTAGAAGAGGTTTCCAGAAACCGTGGGGTCGTCCCCGTTGGCCACAACGTTGTCGTGCACCGATTTGTAAGCCAATCCCACCGGAGCAATCCAAACAGCGTTTCCTGCCGAGGAGATGTTCTCGGCGTAGCGGGTGTAGCCCTCGACGAGGCGCGCTTGCATGGCGGTAAAGTTGTTGTTGAACGCATTGAGGCTGTCGCCGTCTCGGTAACCCCACGTCATGAACAGCACCGTCTCGGCACCTTCGTCGGAGATGGCATCGCTGAGCAAAATCGAGGCGTTTTTGCTGTCCTGCCACATGGAATTGGTCGAAGGGAATGTGGGCACCTGACTTTGGTCTTGAAGCACCACATAGTCCCATGCAGTTCCGCGAAGCGTGGTGTTCCACTGGTTGCCTGTGGTGTTGACGTTGGACCAGTGCTGCGGGAGTTTCATGCCACCACCGTTGACCGAACTGACACTGGCGTTGATGTTGTCGGCATCGAGTACACCCTCGACCACCGAGGCAAGGTTGTTCGCGCTCGTGTAGCTGTTGCCCATCATCAAGATGGAAGCAGAGGATGCATTGGTGGCGTTGCTTCCGGTGCCGTTGTCGGATGAATTGCCGGAGTCGCCCGAGTTATTGCCGGATGAATTGCCGGATGTACCGTTGGTGTGATTGGCCCACCACGAAGCCAGATCGGGTTGAACCTCAACGTCCAACAGGAAGGTGTCGGTCACCGTTCCAAGATTGTGGCCCGTGAACGAAACATTGGTGCTTGCTCCTGCAGCCATGGCGATCAGCGGCGAGCCACCAACGGAAAGCGAGGGGTGGTAGGCAGGAGCCACAGAAACAAGAACGGTAAGGATTGAACTGACGCCGTTGTCGGGTTCAGAGACGTTCACGGCGAACGACCCGCTGTCAGCCACGGTGGCCCCTTCTGCAAGGCGAACGACCAGGGTCGTGTTTTTCCTCCACGTCGGAAAGACGTTGTCCACCGTGCTGTCAATCGGAACGACCGTCCAAGGCGAAGCTAAGTTGGTGTCATCCACTGAAACGTCGTACGATTCGATGGAGGAAGCGTTGTTTTCAATGGTTAACGTGAGGTTCATGCTTTGCCCCGGTTCCAAAACAGCATGCTGGACATCAACGCTGAGCAGAATGGAGGCGTGAGCCGAAACGGGCGTTACCAACGGAGAGAGGCCCATGGCCATCAGCGCCAAGACACAAAACACCGCACGGCCTGCTCGGCTGGACATGAACCGACCAAAGCGACGCTGTTCAAGAGACTTCGGGAGCAATGGCTCCACACGCCTCACGCTTTGCCCATTCGCAAGTTGGTGCGCCGCGGCTGAAAGACGAAGCGAATATTTCATGTTCTACGCCTCAGCCCCCGAAGCATGACCACATGGGTTCCAACCGCCTTCCGAACGCACACCCTCGGTGAATTGCAAGCCAACGGAGCCGACCTGATCGGCCAGGAAGTCACCGTGATTGGTTTCATGGAAGCCAACCGCGGCAAAGGAGCCATTTGTTTCGTTGACCTTCGAGACGGAACGGGCAGGACACAGGTCTTTCTCAAGGCCGACAACACCGGCGAAGAGGCACTTGACACCGTTCAACGCATGACGCGGGAATCAACGATTCAGTTCACCGGCACCGTTGCCCTGAAGCGCCCACCAAAGGTCAAGGAAGGGGAACCAACACCTCCACCCGCGTACGAAGTTTTGGCCACCTCAGTCAACGTCATCGCACGGGCTGAAGCGCCGTTGCCAATGGGCGTCACGGACAGCGTCAACGTTGAGCTGAGCACGCGTCTTGACAACCGGTTCATGGACCTCCGACGAGCCCACGTAAACGCCATGTTTCGCCTTCGTGGCAAGGTCCTCCAGTTCGGCCGGGAGCATCTGATTTCAGAAGGGTTCTTTGAAACCCACACTCCGAAAATAGTCGCGACCGCTACCGAAGGAGGCGCTGACCTTTTCCCCATGCAATTCTACGACAGGCCTGCCTTCCTCAACCAGTCACCTCAGTTATTCAAGCAACTCTGCATGAGCGGTGGGTTGGAGCGCGTGTTTGAGATTGGCCCTGCTTTCCGTGCCGAACAAAGCGACACCTATCGGCACCTTGCCGAATTCATCTCGTTCGACATCGAATGCTCGTGGGCCAACGACGACGACGTGATGGGTGTGCTCGAACGCATGATTCACCACATTTGGAAGTCCGTGGCCGAGGAAGAGGAGGCGCAAACCCTGATTGCGACCATCAACACCTTCAGGACAGAACAAGGTGAAAGCCCGATTGAAGTGATCGTTCCTGAATTGCCCTTCCCGAGGGTCGAATACGACGACGCCATTCGAATCATCAAAGAAAAGGGCGGCACCATCGAGTGGGGCGACGACATTGACGCTGAGAACTCGGACCTGTTGGCGCAAGACCTCCCTCAATTCTATTTCCTTCCTCGCTGGCCAATGTCCCTCAAACCGTTTTACATTCATCAAATCGAAGGAGAAATTGGAAGCACTGGCCAACAACTCTCCCGAGGCTTTGATCTCAATTTCGGAAGGGATGAAATGACTTCAGGCGGACAACGTGAACACCGCATTGACGTCCTTGTTGACAACCTCAAATCCATGGATTTGGACCCCGAAGAGTTTGAATTCTACGTCGCTGGATTCCGACATGGCGTCCCCCCACACGCTGGATGGGGGCTTGGTGTTGAGCGCATCCTCATGGTCTTGACCGGGGCCAACAACGTTCGTGAAACGGTGCTGTTCCCGCGCGACCTCAACCGCTACTGCCCCTGATGGCGATGCGGCTCAGAGGAACAAAAGGACGTAGCCGATACCGAACACGACCACGTCGCACATGGCGTGGGTGATGTAGGGAATCCAAATGCTGCGGTACTTGACATAGAGCCAACTGAACGCTGCTCCACCGATGAACAATCCAAAGGACGCCAAGAGGTTGGCGGAGAGCGAAAACCCAAGAAACCAAAGCGCAAAGAAATGGTGCGACACAAAGATTCCGGCCGAAACAAGAATGGTCGGCCAACCTGGCCCAAACACCGCTTCTCCCTTTTCCACCAAGAACCAACGAAACACGTATTCCTCAAGAACAGAATTTCCAACGGTCCAAAAAACAGCGGCGGCGATGTAGGTGTTGGCGTTGGTCAACCCGAACGGCTCAAGGCTGGCCCGAAACATTTCGCGGTCAACGCGTGATTCCCCCACGAAAACCCAAGCGAGCACCATGACGGCCGAGAACACTCCGCCGACAAGGAACCCCATGCCAAGGCCACCTTGTTGAACCGGTGACCACGAGAAGGTCTGGCGGTCAACGCGAAGGTGCCACCACAAAGGCAGTCCGAGCATCCAAGCCTTCGATGCTAACCAAACGGCTTGCCCAAGCAAGCCTTCGCCCGTGCCAAAAGAAGCAAAAATCGAGGCCGTGGGGGCAAGACCAACGAGCAAGAGCGCAAGCAAGGCGAGCCGACGATCCGACATGCTCAGGCTCCCCAATCCGAGCCAAGACCGTCCCAATCATCGGCTGGAAGTGGCGGATTGTCCTCCATGACTGCCGGTGATTCTGGCACCGAGTCAACCGTCTCTGGATCGGTGTGCACAGGAGAAACGAGTTCTTCTGCGGCCTCCACCATCGGGGTTGTCTGCCCGAGCAGAAGCAACGAAAGCACCAACAACCAATGCTTCACGCTTGCCCTAGGGTTTGGGGATTGAAAGCACTTCCCCCTTTTACGAAATCACAAGCATCATAGCCCACGCACCCGAGAAACAACCATGGCCGTTGACCGCATGCAGTGGGGTGCAGAAGCGTGGCAGCACGCAGACCTCTACATGCCCGATGACCCGTCACCCTTCCAAAAGGACGAGGGAATTCCTTGCATCATGCTCATCCACGGTGGTTTTTGGAAGGAAGAATACAGTTTGGACCTCATGCAACCCATTGCTGAAGACCTCGCAGAGGCCGGTGTTGCTGCGTGGAACATCGAGTTCAAACGCTGGTCTCCAGGAGACGAGGGCGTGTGGATGGACACCCTCTCTGATGTGCTTCGTGCTTGGGGCCAACTCGCCCTCCTGCCGGGAATTGATATCGCTCGTTCGATGGTGATGGGGCATTCGGCAGGAGGACACTTGGCCCTGCTGATGAGTGCAAAAGCCGAACGAAAACCTTGGCTGGCCATTGCCCAAGCCCCCATCACTGACCTCATCGGGGCCGACCATGCAGGACTCTCCGACGAAGGCGACGCTGTTCGACGTTGGATTGGATGCGCTCCAGAGTCCAACGAACAACTTTGGGGGCAACTCAATCCGGTTGACCATCCACCCCGAACCAGCGTCTTGTTGTTCCACGGTGAACATGACACAGACGTCCCGTTGGAACAATCGGAGACCTATGCACGCGTGATGAAGGCCAAAGAGGCCGATGTCCAGAAAGTGTGGCTTCCTGGCGACCATTACGACATCATCGATGTTGCCTCTGACGACTGGTTGGTGCAGCTCAACGCCATTCTTGACTGGCTGTGATACCGATGGCGGAAACCCAAGGGCTATGACCTAGGGCGATTCCGGGGGAACATGGACCTGCTTGGAACCGACTATCCATTCGTTTCAACGGCGTTGAGCGGAAAGCACGCATTTGTGTGCGGGGCAAGCAAAGGCATCGGTGAAGCCACAGCAAAAATGCTGGCCAAGGCGGGAGCTGATGTCACGGTCTGTGCTCGAAACGCCGCCGCACTGGCCGATTTATGCTCAACGTTGGCCACGCTTGGAGGCGGACGCTTCCAATCCCTGGTGTTGGACCTTGAACAAACCGAGGGCATCGCATCAGCCTTCGCCTCTGCCGTGGAGACGTTCGGCCCGGTCCACATCCTCATCAACAACGCAGGCGGGCCACCGGGTGGGCCTCTGTTGAACAACGAAGTCGAGGATTTTCATGCGCCCTTC
Organism: uncultured Candidatus Poseidoniales archaeon; assembly: GCA_964014905.1. Taxonomy (GTDB): domain Archaea; phylum Thermoplasmatota; class Poseidoniia; order Poseidoniales; family Poseidoniaceae; genus Poseidonia. The sequence continues at coordinate 11,021 of CAXHCG010000002.1, forward strand.
AAACGCCATCTCCACGCCGCCCACACCCTCGTCAAAGCCGCCGTGCCCGCCATGGAAGCCGAGGGTTATGGCCGAATCATTCAGATCATCTCCACTTCGGTAAAAGAGCCAATACCGAACATCGGCCTCTCCAACACACTGCGGGGAGCGATGGCCTCGTGGGCCAAGTCACTCTCAAACGAACTCGCCCCGTGCATCACCATCAACAACGTCTTGCCCGGGTTCACAGACACTGAACGCCTCGGCAACCTTTCTACTTCAATTCAGGAACGAACCGGGAAATCGGCTGAATCGGTTCGCGAGGGATGGCTGAATCAGGTGCCCATCGGGCGCCTGATCGACCCGTTGGAAACCGCTAGCGCCATCACCTATCTTTGTCTACCAGCCTCGAGTGGAATTCGAGGTGTCAGTTTGGCGGTTGATGGTGGCCGGCTGCGTTCAATTTGAGGCGATGGCATGGACACCGAGTTGTCTCCCGAAATGGCTTCGCAAGTGCTCCGGATGCTCACCGGTGGTGGTTCACTTGACAGCATCAACACGCCGTTGGCGCTGCGTCTTATCCCCCTCGCTCAAGAACTGGAGGACAATGATTTGGTGGAACAATTGCTTGACCATGCCAGCAAAGTTGCCTCAAACGATGAGGAGCGCGGGTGGGCGAGGTTTGAAGCCCTCAAGGTGGTTGACGCAAGCCTCGAAAGCTACACACGGCTTGCTGAGGAGGCCGAAGCCATCGAAGGCGGGCAATCCCTCACCGCCGCCGTCCACCACTACGTGGCCCTGATCTACCTCGCTGATGGCCGGTTGGATGAAGCAAGAGCGACGGCACAGCGCGCCCTGCAGTTGCGCCAAATGACCGAGGACAAGGAAGGAATGTCCTACGGCATGGCGCTTCTGATGAACATCGCAAAGCGTCAACACGACGAAGACACGGCCATCAGCGTGGGGACGGAACGATTGGAATTGCTCATCGCCTTGAAGGACGAAGCGGGCCAAATGAAAGCGCTGGCCGACCTCGCTCACTGCCAAGCGACGATTGGCGAATTCGGGGCGGCCAGGGACCTGTTCAACCGGTCTCTTGACCATGCAAAAGGCTTGGAAAGCCTCTCCGGGCAATTGGTGGCCAGATGGGGGTTGGCCGACCTGGCGGAGATTGAACAGGACTACGAAAGTGCGATGCTCGTGTTGTCCGACAGTCTTCATGAGTTCATTGCCCACAACGCCACGGCACCCGCGCCACTCCGTCAACGGCTCAAGGATTTAACCGACTTGCGAAATCAACCGACGGGCGAAGAAGCCAAAGAGTAGGCCGCCACACCCATTATGAGCCATGGCTCAGTGGATTGAAACGGTGCGTGGGCATGGAGCATGACATCTTCTTCTCCATCTCGCAAACGCCTAACGCTGACGGGCACCTTCCCGACGAAGCGACCATGCTCCGAAATTACTTCCAGCAACTGACCTGTGCTGACGCCCTCGGTTTCGGCATCGGCTGGATTGCTCAGGCTCACCTCTCAACGGAGACACAGAAATCAAACGACAAGCCTGTCGTCCCCCACTGGAAGGGCGAAGTGGGCCTCTGCACCGATTTTCCCCAGTTGGCGCTTGAATCGTTTCGCCGGACGAACCGCATCGAAATCGGGAGCGCAGTGGTCTCCATTCTCGCGTCTGGAGGACCCATCGCCCAAGCGGAACGCATGGCCAATCTTCTCAGTCTTCATGGCCTTGATGAAGATGAGCAACGTTGCCTCCACATTGGATTTTCTGCAGGACGGTTCGAGTTCATGGCCAGACCTTACGGCGTCATCCCTCGCAATTCCATCGAAGAAGCGGCATGGCCTTCCCTTCGGGGACAAATTTTCATGGAAGCCGCCGAAATTTTTCTCAGGCTCTTGCGAGGCGACGTCATCAATTCAACCATGATTCGCCAAACGGTGTTGACTCGATCCAGCTTCAGAAGCGACGAAGACTGGCAACGGGTGCAAGACGCAGCCGTGGAGTTTGAGGCCCTCGATGCACGACCAGAATCCATCCACATTCCTTCGCGGTACGTCTTTGAAGATTTGAAAATCGTCCCCACCGAATTTCGCAGAGAATTGCTGAAATTGGTCGCAGGCACCCACGACCCACGAGCACAAACCTTTGTCAACACCATCCTTCCTGTGAAGGTCTTCAACCTGTCAATCACCTCTCCGAAGGTCATTGACGAAACCCATCAACGCATGAGCGACGTTTACCATCAAGACGGAGGTGCTTGGCAGCGAAGGGACATGGCACGAACCAGTTTTGTGTTCCTCAACGCTGAGAAAGACCTGACACCTCAGCAACAATCAGCGGCCGCACAAAACGAAGCGGACCGGGCGCTCGGAGCCTATTGGAGCGCATTGGAGGGAACCATAGACCCGGAAAAGGTGTCCCGTGCCGCCGACAACGCCCTCATCGGGAACGTTGAGGAAGTGGCGAAACAAATGGTCGAGCGTTTCCATCCAGACGACCGCATCATGGCTTGGTTTGATTTCTTCAACCACGACTCAGACCGAGTCTGTAGAAACATGACGGCCTACATGGAAGAGGTTGTCCCACGGGTAGAAGCCATGCTGGAGGGGGCGTGAAATGGGCATCAAGCACAACACATTCTCTGCGGTTCAGCCCGGCATGCCCGGCTCAGGGATGTATCCGGAATCGCCCCTTGGCGAGAAGGTCGAGGGCATACCCACCGGACGGGACGTTGATTGGGAGCCTCTTGTTGACTACCGTCGAAACGGGGTATCAGAGACCACCATCCACGGCGCAGTTGCGTGGGCTCATGGCGACGAAGTTATCCACTCGTTTGGTGGCAACGTTCTTTGTTATGGCCGTTCAATGATGAAACCCTTCATGCTGAAGGCCTTCACCGAAGAATTGGATGACTGCTCATGGGAACAGAAAGCCATTTCTGTCGCCTCCCACAACGGGGACACCGAACACGTGGCGGCCGCACAATCTTTGCTCACACAACCCGAGTGGCCGCTGATGCTTACGCCTCTTGATGTGCCACTGATCCAATTCGGACGACAAGTCCGACGGCCTCGTCGCTGGTTCCACACCTGTTCAGGCGAGCACGCTGCTATTTTGCGAGGATGCCGGAAAAAGGGGTGGAACCGAGCGGGATACACCCTGCCCACGCACGAGGTCTTCCAAGCTTACCTCAACCAAATTCGCGTGTACCTCGGACCGGATTGGACCCCGCTTCGGATAGCGAAAGACGGGTGTGGCCTACCGACGGTGTCCAACACCGTTTCAGAACTTGCCCAGATTTATGCGGGACTGGTCCGAGACAAAGATGAGGACTGGATTTGGGAGGCCATGGTGCGCCATCCCGACCTTGTAGGGGGGTTCAATCGACTCGATTCAACCGTCCTCAAGGCAGGAGAAGGGCGCGTCATCGCCAAAGAGGGCGCTGACGGGTTGCTCGGCCTTGCGATTGAACACCCCGATTATCCCAAAGGCCTCGGAATCGTCGTAAAAATCGCTCACGGATGGAACTCGCAAGCGACATGGTACGTGGCTCGGGCCCTTTTGGGTGTTCTTGGGATCAACCTCCGCAATCCCTATCCGCTCCATCGGCAAAAAGCATTCATCGTCCCGGGCATCGTACCAGACCACTATGTGGATGTTCTCGAAACCGTGCCAACATGGGACGAATGGGACCCAGACCAAGACCGATGGAACTACGAGAGCGAGGTGGTGTGATGGACCCAGTCCTCAACTACATTGACGGTGCTTTTGTTGCCGCTCAATCCGGTGCGACCCTCAACACGGTCAATCCAGCGACAGGAGACGTCATCACCACGCTTCCTCGCTCCCGATTTGAAGATGTCGAAGAGGCGACATCCGCTGCACTGAGGGCTGCCTCCAAGTGGTCAGCGACGCCCATGAGCGAACGCATTCAATGGCTTCACCGGTTGGCCGATGCCCTCGAGGAAGAACATGAGACCATTGCTCACTTGGAGAGCATGGACACGGGAAAGCCCATCTCATTGGCTCGCCGAGTGGACGCTTCGCGCTCGGTTGCTAATTTCAGATTCTATGCGGAATTTGGTGAACAGCACACGGACCCTACCTTTCGCGACCACGGTGCGGTCAACCATGTTCACCGGTCACCCATTGGTTGCGTCGGCCTCATCACACCGTGGAACCTTCCGCTTTACCTCCTCACATGGAAGGTCGCTCCAGCCTTGCTGATGGGCAACACCATCGTGGCCAAACCTTCCGAACTCACTCCCCTCACTGCACACCATCTTGCCGGTGTTATGCAGCGCATCGGACTTCCAAAAGGCGTCTTCAACCTCGTTCACGGATTGGGTCCAGAAGTGGGTCAGGCGATTGTTGAGCACCCTCAGATTCGGGGCATTTCCTTTACAGGAGGAACGGCGACGGGGAAAATTGTCGCAGCAACCGCTGCACCGATGTTCAAGAAAATCTCCTTGGAATTGGGTGGGAAAAATGCCACAGTGGTGCTCGATGATGCTCCACTGGAGAAGATCATGGACGAAGTGGTGCGTTCTTCCTTTACCAATTCAGGACAAGTGTGTTTGTGCGGTTCCAGGATTTTCGTCCACTCATCCATCTATGAATCCTTCAAGCAACGGTTCATTGAAGCCGTGGGAGAGATTGTCATCGGCGACCCCAGAAACGAGGTGACCACCATGGGACCTGTCATCTCAAAAGACCACCAACAAAAGGTGGAATCCTACATCAGGTTGGGCCGTGAAGAGGGAGGCAAAATGCTGATTGGTGGAACGGCCGGCGATTCACCCGTGGATGGCGTTCATCCCAACGGCGCCTTCCTGCGTCCAACCGTGTTTGAGGGACTAAGCCACACTTCACGCACCGCAACGGAAGAAATCTTTGGGCCCGTCGTGACCTTGCACCCCTTTGACGATGACGACGAGGCGGTCGCCATGGCCAACGCCACCGAGTACGGTCTGGCTGGCTCAATATGGACCAGCGACCCGCAGCGCGGGCACGCTTTTGGGCAGCGACTTGACACCGGCATCGTTTGGGTAAATACGTGGTTGAACCGTGACCTGCGCACACCGTTTGGAGGTGTCAAACAGTCAGGAGTTGGCCGGGAAGGCGGGGACTGGTCGTTAAATTTCTTCTCAGAATTAACCAACATATGCGTACTCCAACCTTGAGAACACATGTTCAAAAGCCTCCTCTCCCTCAAGCCTTCATGGACGAGGAGACGCTGCCCCTCTTCGTTCTCCCCATGGTTCTCTTCCCTGGCGAGCTGCAGGAACTGCGCGTGTTCGAGCCGCGCTATCGGCAGATGCTCGACACCTGTGTCCTCGACGAACGCCCGTTCGGATTGGTCATGAACGACCCCTTTGAACCGACCAACGGTTGGGACGGACCCCGCCGGCATGGATGTGAAGCCATCATTCTCAACCATGAAACAAAAGGCGTAAACCACTTCATCACCATCAGCGGAGGGCGACGTTTCTTCATCGACGAAGTCATTGAACCCGCCCTTCCACCGTTCTCCGACCCCTCGATGACGAAGTTGATTCAGGAAGGCATTGCGCCCGACATTGAAACGTTGCTCGACCACCTCCCGGAAGACGCTGAACACAGCCGCTTGTACATTTCTGCAAAGGTCACCTACCTCGATGAAGCCGGAGAACTGGACGAGGAGGAGCAAGGCTTTCTCCGCACCATCACGTCGACCGTCGTTCAGCAAGCCGGACGCGGAATGAACGTTGACACAGCGGTGCTGAACCAATGGGTTTCCTCCATCTGCGAGGAGCAAATCGACGGCCGAAAAGAATCCATCTACAACATTGCTGCGTTGTGCCTCAGCGACCTTGAGTCAAGGCAGCAACTGTTGGCGTGTTCAAGCGCCACTGAAGCGATACATGAACTGCGAACGCACGTCATGGCCTTCGTCGATGAGGAAGAATGAGCGAAGGCGACGATTTGAAAACACCAAGGGCGGTGGGAGAATCATGTCCGTTTACAGCGAAGCGCGGAAGGTGACCACCCACACGCTCCAAGAAATGAAGCGAGCTGGCGAGAAAATCACGATGCTCACCGCCTATGATTACTCACTGGCGCGCCTGGTTGACCAGGCCGGCGTTGACGTCATTTTGGTTGGCGATTCTGCCTCGAACGTGATGGCAGGTCAAGCCACGACCGTTCCGATGACCTTGGATCACATGATCTATCACGCACAATGCGTTGAGCGGGCTGTTGACCGCGCCTTGCTGGTGGTGGACATGCCGTTTGGAACCTACCAGGGAAATTCTCGCCAAGCCCTTGATTCGGCCATTCGCATCATGAAAGAATCCAGCGGTCATGCCGTGAAACTTGAGGGCGGTTCTGAAATTGTTGAGTCGGTTGAACGAATTCTAACCGCTGGAATTCCCGTGATGGGTCATCTTGGTCTGACGCCACAATCCATCTACAAATTTGGCACCTATTCCGTTCGAGCAAAAGAAGATGAAGAGGCGGAGAAGTTGATCGCCGATGCCAAGGTTCTCGAAGCCGCAGGTTGCTTTGCCATCGTCTTGGAAAAAATCCCTCGAGACCTTGCAAAACGGGTCTCGGAAGCCCTGAACATTCCGACCATTGGCATCGGAGCAGGCCAGGATGTTGACGGACAGGTGCTCGTCCTCCACGACCTGCTCGGAATCACCATGGATTTCTCACCTCGGTTCCTGCGCCGCTACCTCAACCTCGCCGAAGAGATCGACGGGGCCATCAAATCCTACTGCGATGATGTTCGTTCAGGAGACTTCCCAAACGACGATGAGTCCTACACGTCTTGATCAAAGCATCACGCTAAAGTACAGCAAGGAACCACCAAGTGCGCCAATGTTCACCCCGAGGGTGTGCCAGAGCGCTGACCGAAACGGTGGGAGGTTGAATCGCCACCACGACGTGCTCACCCAAATCCAAACCACAACGGCCAGATAACCTCCGCAGACAAATCCGCCGAGGCCCGTTGACCAAATCAGCAACAAAGGGAAGGCGAGGGTCGCCACGCCACCCAAATATTCCTTCCATCGGTTCTGGGGATGGTGCGTAAGCCAGCGATGAAGCAGCGGAGAGAAGAGCATCATAACAATCAGCCCACCTTGAGGCGGATTTGGCATTCCGTAGGTGAGATGAGGCGACAAAAAAGCCTGCCAGCCCGCTCCAACCACGAAACCAAACATCGTCGGCGCAATCACGTTTTCAACCGTCTCTCGCCATGTCGCCGTGCGAGGTGAGTCGGCGACCGCGTCCAAAACAACCGTCCGCTCAACGTCGGCGCCCTCCATGCCTTTGGCGTGGACGCATGTTGTTTATGACTCTGCGTTCGTTAAACTGACCTTGAGACTCCGATGATGAATTAAACCTCGCCGCCGTGGGTAGAACATGGGCAAAGGTCGCATTGTTGCCGGTTGCATCGCACCGCATCCACCACACTTGGTCTACGCAGAAAATCCACCGCAAAATGAACCGGTCGCCGAAGGCGGCTGGGAACAACTCCGTTGGGGCTATGAACGGCTACGTGCCTCACTCGCAGACAAGGACTACGACGCCATCGTCCTTCTTTCACCGCACTGGCAAACCTACGTTGGAACCCATTTCCTTGGCCTCCCTCACTTCGAGGGCCTTTCGGTTGACCCGGTGTTTCCAAATCTGTTTCGCTATCACTACGACATGAACGTCGACGTTGAACTTTCCAAAGCCATTCACGATGAAGCAGAAGCTGCTGGCCTACCCGTGAAAATGATGGAAAACCCCGATTTCAGAGTCGATTACGGGACCATCACCACCGGGCATTTGTTCAATCCTGATTGGGATAAACCGATTGTGGTCATCTCAAGCAACCGTTCAACCGCTTATTATTCCGTGGAAGTCATGCAGGAAATCATGATCGAACTTGGCAAAGTGACGCGGAAGGCCATCGAAGCAAGTGGAAAAAAGGTCGTCGTGCTCGCCAGCAATTCACTTTCCCACCGCCACTTCACAACCGAATCCGAGGTCCCCGAGGACATGAGCAAAGAGCACATCACCAGCCATGCCATGCATCTTTGGGACATGCGAATCATCGATTACATGCGCAGCGGTCAATCGCAGCGTATCCTTGACGAAATGCCAGAATTCACGGAGCAAGCCATCGCTGAAAGCGATGGAGGAGGACTGTCTTGGCTCCTTTCAACCCTTGGCGTGCCGGACTATCCAGCCATCCTCCACGGCTACGGAACCATCATCGGGACTGGAAATGCCGTTGTTGAATGGCCTTGCCACGCCCATGAGGTGAGCGCGGAATGAGCGAAGGCAGTGTCGTCGGTTCCTTTGTGGTACCCGTTCATCCACACACCGTCCTCGCTCCAGACGAAAGCCCTGGTTGGCGGGCCTTGCGCGATGCTTTTGATGAAGCAGCACAGATGATTCGAGACCTCAAGGCCGATTTACTCATCGTTTATTCAACCACGTGGCCGTCCATCATCGGACACCAAATCCAAGCGGACCCGAACCCTGAATGGGTGATGGTCGACCATGACTTCCACGACCTCGGATCAATTCCCTATTCGTTCAACATTGACGCTGAGTTTGCCCATGCATGGGACGACGCCAACCGAAACAGAGGTCTTCAAAGCCGATGCGTGAACTACAAAGGGTTCCCCATCGATGTGGGTTCGGTCGTTGCCCTGACCTTGCTCAATCCCAACAACGACATTCCTGCCGTCATCGTCTCTTCGAACATGTACGCCAATCGAAGCGAAACCACCGTGCTTGCGAAGTCATGCCTTGACGTCATCAAAGAACAGGGGCGTCGAGCCGTGGCCATCACGGCCATGTCCCTCTCTAATCGAATGTTCACGGATTTCATTGAGCCAAAAGAAGACAAAATTCACTCGCTCAAAGACGATGAATGGAATCGAAAAATCCTCGAGTTCTTGACAGAGGGACGACTGGAGGACGTCGGCCAACTTTCAAGAACCATCCACCGCCAAATCCGCGTCCAAAAAGTCGTGGCGTTCAAGCCCATGTGGTGGCTTTCAGCCATGAATGGAAACCGAAACGACCTCAGTGGGCGAGTCCTGGCCTACGAAGCCATTCACGGAGCTGGAGGCGCCGTGGTTCACGTTGACCCCACTCCGTCCGGCGTGGGCGACAAAGAATACGACGAAGACGACATTGAATACTACCACGGAGAGCGAGGAGTCCTCGACACCGTGGCAGAAACCGAAGACGAAACGTTGGCCTCGCCCGATACAAAGACACCTCAGTCAGACGGTTCTCCAGAGGTCGAGTCCAGTGGACCAGCGCTGTGGAACCCTACGGAGGCCGAAGGTTCAGTCAACACCGATTCCGCACCCAAACCAGTGGGAGCCTACCCCCATGCCCGGAAAGTCGGAAACATGCTGTTCCTTTCCGGCGTTGGGCCTCGCCAACCGGGGACCAATGCCATACCTGGCGGGCCAATTCATGATGAACATGGTGAACCGTCCGACTACGACATCAAGGCACAGACGCATGCTGTTGTGAACAACGTTCGACGCATTGTCGAGGAAGCCGGAGCCACCATGGACCAAGTGGTTGATGTGACCACCTTCCTCGTGGACATGAAGCGCGACTTTGCAGGTTACAACGAGGTCTGGGCTGAAACGCTCGGCAAGGTTGGCCCCACGCGGACAACCTTGGCCATCGACGCTCTGCCAACCCCCATTGCAGTGGAAATGAAGGTCATCGTCCACATGGGCGAGTGAAATTTTCCGGATACCGGAGAACAACTGTTGTAAACCATACAAATAACTATTATTAGATTGATGTTTCATCAAGATAAGAATCAGTTTCATGTCGGATTTCGGGGGTTAGACGTTGGCAAGAGATACCGTAGAAAGCATACTCAAAGGCGTCGCATCGGGAGACGCAAAGGGAGTCGCTAAGGAAATCAAAGGAACCCTCTCCAGAACGATAGGTCTCGCCACCCTGGTGATTCTCTCGTTGTCTTCGATGCTGGGCTCAGGTTTGTTCATTCTTCCTGCCTTTGCACAGGAAGTGGCAGGAGACGGTATGTGGTTTGCCTTTGTTTTGGCAGCGTCAGTGGTCCTCACAGGCGCCTTCTCAAAATCGGAACTCGCCAGTGCCATGCCCGAATCCGGTGGTGTTTACATCTACATGGAACGCACCTACGGCTCCCTCATGGGGACCATCAGTGGATTGGGCTTGTTTGCCTCGTTTATGCTCAAATCAGCGTTTGCTCTGATCGGTTTCGCCGCCTACCTCGAAGTGGTCACGGCCGCTCTTGACGTTGAGGTTAATCCGATTACGATGGCGCTGGTTCTCCTCACGTTCATCGTCATCATCAACATCACCGGCGTGAAGAAAATAAAAAAGGTCCAAACGCCAATTGTTGCAACAGCCGTTGGTTTCCTTCTCCTTCTGTGCATCATGGCCGTCCTGGGCGGTGATGCAGACTTCTCGCGACCCGTAACCAACATTGACTATCTCAGTCCGGAAATGGGGACCGCAGCAGCCCTCGTGTTTGTGGCCTACTCCGGAGCCATCAAGGTTGGCGCAATCGGTGGCGAAGTGATGGACCCTGAAAAAAACATCCCTCGAGGCATGTTCGCCTCGCTCTTGGTGGCAACCATCCTCTACGCAGGCGTTGCGTTTGTGATGGTATCGGTCCTCCCCACCGGATGGCACATGGACGACGGTCATGCAATTGAAAATCCAATCTACGTGTTTGCCGAACATGTGGGAGGCAGCACCATCGGCGTAATCGCTGCCCTCCTGGCCATCATTACGATGGCCTCAATGGCGCTTGCAGGTGTCTTGTCCGCCTCCCGGTTTCTTTTCGCCATGGCCAGAGACAACCTGCTTCCGTCCAAACTTGAAGACCTCAACCCAACCTATGAGACACCCCACTGGCCCATCATCATTACCGGATTGATGATGGCGACCGCCATTTTGACCATCGACGTCCACGCCATCGCAGAACTTGCGTCAGGGTTCAACATCATGGTGTTCGTTGCCATCAATGCCTCAGTGGTCGTGATGAGGCACGCTGGTCCACGGCACAACTGGAACCCACCTTACAAATCCCCTCTTTACCCACTCCCTCAAATTTACGGTTCTGGAACCGGGATTCTTCTGCTGTGGCTCATCGGAACGAACGCCCTTATCGGAGCGGCAGGGGCCATCGGACTGGGCGTTGTCGTGTGGCTGGTGTACGGCCGCAAACACATCCTCGAGGAAGCACGCATCACGCCGTTTGCAACGTTCAAATCTCGCTTCATAAATCCGACAAAAGAGGCGCATGAACGCTTCCTCACGGCGTTCCACTCAGCGGATATCGGCGGGAAAAACCACTTGACGCTCAGCGAATTTAGATCGGCCTTGACGCAAGGACTCGGAATGGACTTGGCACCGATGGAAGTTCGGATGTACTTTCACAAAGCGGATGCAGACGGAGACGGGGTCGTTGACATCGACGAGTTCCTCAATGCCATGGAACGCAATGAAGAGGAATGAATCGAACCGATTCAAGCGAGAATCAATCGAAGGCTTTCCAAACTTCGCAATTCGGCGAAGTAAATCTGTTCGATCGCGTCGTACATTTCCTGGTCGCCAATTTCATCCAAAAGTGTGATGATGCCGGCGTAGACTTCCGACGCTTTCGTCTCGGTTTCCAAGGAACGCTGCAGCATGTCCTTGAAATCAGTGGAATGGACAATGGGGTGAGGATTTCGCTCTGTAACCGGTACGCCACCCAGCTTGACGATTGAGCGACGGACGACATCGGCGTGTGCCAATGATTCCGTGGCCTCTTCGGTGAACATTGGATCGAGTTGGAGCCGATGGATACCTTGGATGTTCGCAGCGTAATGTGCATACATGTTCATGGCTCGGAGTTCCCACCCAAGCGCTTCATTAAGCCGTTCAACCAACATCTCACTGCCCATGTTATCAGCCGTCCGTTGAGGTCCTACAATTTTAATCTCAGCATTGGTCAAGGAGGAATTTACTCATGACGAATCCACTCGCCTTCGGGTGTCACTTCCCAATATTGGAGTTCCTCGGAGACGTCGACGTACCAACCTGTCTGGCCTTGGACAGTGGAGGGTGTTGCCTGCATCACGCCGATTTTGCCGGCTTCAAGTGCGAGATCCTTCATCGATTCAAGGGTCAAGCCATGGCGCTCATGAAGGGGCGTGTTGTCCTCAACAGGTGATTCTACGATCTCGTCTTCATCCGCATCATCGTCGTACTCATCGTCATCAAAAGCGTCCTCAAGCCACTCCTCATCGGAAGCCTCTGCAGCCCTTCGGGTGAGGGTGATGAGAACGGCTAGAAGAAGAACGAGAAGGATGGCTGCCATGGTCATGGCGGTGTTGGTTGAACCGACCGCTCCACCGAGCAGAACCTCCTCAACATCGAAGAAGTTTTGAGCCAAAAGACCACTCCAACGGACCGTGCAAGAACGATCAGTGCCTCCATTTTGAATGTCAACCTCCCACGTACCGTTGGTGACGAAGCTGGTTGGTCCTGTTGTGCATGATACACTGGCGTTGGCCTTTGGAATGCTCAACGTGTTGCCGTATTCATCGGTCGCAAAAGCATTCAACAAAACGATGTCTCCTTCAGCGAGAATGGAGCGGCTTAGACTGGCTTGAATGCGAACAGGGGAACCAGGTTCAATGGTGAGTGGGATGGTGTGAACGGCACCTTCGTCTTCGAGAATGAGCGAATATGTTCCGACCTGTTTGCCGGTGAATTGCCAATATCCAAGTCCTGTAGGTGAGGCTGTCAATTCCCCAAACGAAGCGTTCAAGCTTGAGGTCACAGATACCGATTCGGCAACGTTGCCGTGGACGTCAACCACCTGAATAAAGAGGTCCTGCGGCAGTCCAGCCTTCACCACCAACCCCTCGTCAGCATCCGTGATCAACCCGTAAGCGTTGCCGGCCACGACCGTCAAACGAACGGTTGCAAAGACACCGTCCGCATTCACTCGAATCTCATGACCGCCGACAGTCGTCGCCGTCCAGCGCCCGTTGTTGAGGAGCATCTCAAGGGTGATGTCATCACCGTCAAGGGTCCAATTGAGCGCAATGGAGTTCAGTTCGTTGGAGTAGGCATCGAAAAACATAGGATTCAGGTCCAAGGACCCGTCAGCCGGGACTCGGTCTCCTTCGCCTTCAAGCGTGATGAAGGCCAACCTTCCTGGCCGAACCTCAAACGATGCATCGGTCGTGAACATCGCCCCAGTGGCGTTGTCGAACCAACTTCCTTCAATCCGCCATGATTGAACGCGCTCGGCTTGGAGGAGCGCATACGACGTATCGAGAACGAGTTCTTCCGTATCGCCCATGGTCGGTTCAATGGTCCCGTCAACCACCCAACGGTTTCCTTTGATGTCCTCGGCTACAAGTTCGATCACAACCTGATCGCCTGCTGATGGATTCCGAGGTTCAAGTTGGAGCTTGATGTCAATGGCCCTGCCATGGAGAACATCCAGATCCAACGAACTGCTCACCGTACCGTCCGTGCCCGTGATGGTCGCTGGACCGGTCGCAGACGGATTCCAGAACACACGCTGATTCTCATCCACAGAAAGCCCTCCAGAAGAGGCCGTAAGAGCGTGAATCGAGGGTGAAACCATACCGATGTACCCGTTCACATCTCTTCGCTCAAACATCAGTTCATAGGATTCACCGGCCAAAAATTCCGCTGGTGAATCAACCACCATGAGGGTAGAGGCAACAGCATCGCCGGGAATCACATGGAGTGTCGTGCTCCCCGTAATGTTGCCTGAAGAGACCGTTATCAGCCATCGACCGGTGTTCGTAGCAAGGTATTCACCCTGGGCATTGAACGAACCGTTTTCTGCAAACCAAGACAGTGAACCAACCTTCGAGAGCGGCATGTCATAGCCGTTGATGTCAACAAGAGAGGGGCGAATCGTTTGCAGCGTTCCGGCTCTCACAACAAGGGGTTCATCGAACACAAAGGAGTGAGGAGCCCCTGCGATGACATCGATGGCCGCCCGAGATTCGAGTTGGTTGTAGCGCACCCGAGCTTGGACTTCACCGAGTTCTTCGGCCGTCCACGATGGTTGACCATGACCAGCGTAATCGCCGTTGATATCCCAAACCATGGATGATGGCCCAACCATGCGGTTTCCTCGTCCGTCAAGAACATCCGCAGTGAGGGTGGTTGGTTCCAAAACACCGACAGAACGTGTCGTAATCTCAATGGATGTGGGTACCCCTGGATTCACAGAGATGTTGGTACTCGCTATCAAACCATTGTGTTCCGCTGTAATTTCAATCAAACCTGCCGACCAGGGGTAAAACAGACCGTCTTCGGAAATCGTCCCGTTGCTGACCGACCAAGACACGTCCCCGGTCAGCACGTTGTTGACCGGGTCGTAGATAATGGCCTCAAACAACACCACTTCATCGGCTGAGATGGAGGTTGGGGCAGCATCTATTACAACACGGTCGGCAGTTCCTGAACGCATTGAAACGCTGGCGTCCCCCAAAAGTGAAGGCACCGTTGTTGACCATGTCCCGAGGAGGACAAGCCCAACAAGAACGGCGCAAGCCTTCGGGAACGACACTTCATCACGACCTCATTCTGAGTATTCTTGCCATTCCTCTTCGCCGGCAAGACGGAACCACCAGGTTCCTTCTTCGTCTTCCCACCATTCGGTTCCGTCTTCATCAACGTTGGTTTCAATGGCCTCTTCCTCAGGCTCGTCTTCGGAGTGTTCTTCAGGAGGAGGTCCGCTTGGTCCAGGGGCAGGACCACTTGGACCAGGGGCAGGACCGGATGGTCCCGGAGCAGGACCGGTGGGACCCGGTGCCGGACCCGTGGGTCCAGACGGACGATCATCATCGTCGTCATAGTCGTCATCATCGTCCCAGTCGTCTAAACGGCCACCGCGCATGAACATCACACCCAGACCAAGAAGAACCAACGCCACAACACCGAGCAGCCCAGCGCCAACGTAGTACAGCGTACCACCGGCTTCGAAGAAGCCGGCGAGCGTGCCTTCAACGGTGATTTCTTTGTTCACCCGTTCGGCTCCAACACTGACCGTGATGGTTTGTGGCCCGTCGTCAAGGGTCGTGATGGTCCAGAGGTCCGAGGAAGTCATCGTGGCTGTGGCGCGTCCTGTCGCTTCAACCTGAATGCTTCCAGGAACGGGAATCTCGTTGTCAAAGGCGTCAAAGGCTCGAATGCTGACATCAAGACTTGTGAGTTGTTCAAGCGATTCGGTGCTGAGATTTACGTCCAGCCGGGCAACGATGCTCTGTGCCGAGACGGTGATTTCGGTGGTCGAAACTGCTCCTCCAACGGCGTATTGCAAGGTGTGGACACCCGCAACTTGTGCGTCATAGGTGTACGTTCCTTCAGACGTAGTAATGATGCTTAGCGTCGGTACTACACCGCCGTTCTCGGTCCACTCGACGTCTTGTGCAAACTGATTGCCGTCGGCATCGGTTCCCGTGACTTGAATGTCAACGCGGTCGCCTGCTGTGGGCGTCGCCAGCGAAACATCGGCCTCCACCGTTACCGCTTCTCCATGAAGAACGGTGATGGTGATGCCATCCGAGATGTTGAATCCGGTTCCGCTGATGGAATACGCCTCAATGCGCCATTCACCGACGGCCGATGCTTCCCATCGCATGCCGTCAAGCAGCAACTGTGTCGTGATGTCTTGCACATCGCCAGTGTCCACGTTCACTTCCACCCACGTGAGTTCATCAGAAGCAATACGGTTGGTATCGGTATCGTAGAGGTCAGAGAGGAAATCAACGGCGAAATCCGAAGTCAATTCAAACACGGCCCCTGTGGACCGATCCGGGTCATTGGCCGTCCCTTGGATGCTTACCGTGTGAAGGAATCCATGGTCGACGGTCATGTTGATGCTGACGGCATGCACGGTGGTGCCGGCGTCATAGGTTGCTGTGAGCATGTAGGGCTCATCGCTGGCAAAGTACGGCGTGAAGGTCGTTGAATCGCCGTTCAGCACCTCAAGGAAACTCGACGAATCACCCATGCCTGGATGGTCAAGGGTCCAATTAACAACAATGGCCCATTGATTTCCTTTGGCGTCAATGGCGAAAACATCCGCCTCTAAGGTCTCGTCGGCCGTGAGGTCAAAGTGTGCCCAAGTCGAGATTACATCGTCAACCTCAAGCCGCAGTGTTTGGATTTCTCCCTTCACGACATCGATGGTGATTTGCGTCAAGGTGGTCTCATACCGAGCCTCAAGAATCTTTGAACCGGTCTTCACCGGGTCCCAGATAGCGGGGGCACCCGGCGTTAACTGCCCGTCAGAGGTCTTGGTCCAGTTGTCTGCGGGCAAAACGACCGAGAGACGGTTGCCTCTCACGTCAACGCGTGTGGTGTTGATGTAGACGCGGTCGTCGGCCGTGATGGACGTTGAGGACGTGTTCAATTCGAGGTAGTCAATCGCACCGTAGCCGACGGTAATCTGCAATTCAGCCATGGCTCCGGAAACCGACGTCAAGTTCAGCCACCAAACACCGACGTGGTCGGGGAAATACTCCTGGTTCACTTCTGAATAATTTCCGTTGGTGGTCGTCCATGTCAAGTTGCCCGCACTGGATACGTCGAGGTCGTTGCCGAATTGGTCGTAAAGGTCAATCGTGATGGCACACCAGACACCGGCCGGAACCGTGCCTTCACAGCCACCCAACACAAAGTAGGCGGGGGAGCCGGGAAGAACGGTGATCGCCACATCAACAAACTCACCCGACGGTACATCGTGAGCGACGCGTACACTGTGAGCGCCTGCGGCGTAGGGCTGGAAGACTGAGCCAAGCATGCTTCCGTTGGTCGGTGTGAACAGAATGGGTTCACTGAGCACCATGTTGCCGTGCTGGTCAACCATGTGCGCAGTTATTTCCAAGGTTTCGTCGGCCGTGATGGTAGCCGTCAGGGGTGAGACGACAAGCTCGGTCGGTGCGCCCGCTGTGACGGTGATGTTTTGATGACCGCACACCAACCCGAAACAGGACGTGATGGTCACATTGCCTGCGGAGTTTGGCGTAAACAATCCGTTGCTGCCAATGTTGCCAGAAGAAGAAGACCATGTCATCGGTGGTGCTTGCACCATCGAAAGGTGATCATACGCAACGGAATTGAAATTCACGGCGGTGTCGGCGTCGGTGGTCTGCGCCCCGGTCGGACTGATGGAAACACTGGTGATGTTTGTGGTGTTGAACAACACCTGAGGACGGTTTATGGTTGAGGTTCCGGAATAGAACGATGCGTGAGCGTATCCGGTGTTTGGCGTGGCGATGATGGTCCATGCTTGCTGATTGGTGATGGTCATGCCAAGCGTGCTGACGTCGAACCAAATCCAACCTTCTGTGTCAACGTTGACCACGGTGGTTGAAACCGCAGAAGCGTAATCCACGCCGGCTTGCATACCGGGAGCACCCCAGGTTCCACCTGCAGTCGTCCCGTTCCACGTTGCCGAGGCCTGGCCCCAATTTGCGTTTGTAATGGGATGGACGCTAAAGGACACCGAAGTAGCTCCTTGAACCGATTCCCATGACTCAACGTAGAGGCCCAAGGAAGCGGAGTGAACGTTTTGGTACATGGGGAACGGGATTTGAGCGGCGTTCAAGGCGACGTTGATTCGGCACTCATCGGTCCAAAGCGTTCCACAATAGGTGCCCGTGCTGATGGTCGGTTCACCGGCAAAATTGGTGTTTGCATATTCGCTGTACAAGGCTGTGTCCTGAACGTTGGTGTGGCCAAAGGCCGCTACTTCATTCCCGGTTTGGAATTCGTAGGTGTAGGTGTAGTCGTTGTTGTATTGCTGATTCGGATCGCCGATAGCAAAACTCCATCGCGACGAGGAGGGCCCCGGGATGGACTGGTTCACGCCTTGGACCCACCATGAGAAGAGCTGCCCCTCGCTCAAGTTTCTGGCAAACCGGAAGGTGGTGTTGGTGATTTCGGAATCCTCCCATGAACGGAACTTGTACACACCCGTTTCGTTGGCGATGGTCACGATGTATCCGGTTGCTCCGCTCACCGGCGTCCATGAAAGGGCCGGCTGAGTTGAAGCGATGAGCAAACCGTTGGTCTCCCCGTAAAGGACCTCGCCATCGGCAGGGCTGTTGAGGGACGGCTGACCTGGCGGGACGATGCCGTTCACGTTGTCGACGTAATCCAACACGAGGTGCGGCCGATAAGCTGGATTCGAATATTCCGATGAGTAGAAGCTGTGAGATGAACCCGTTGAGCCCACCATGGCGAGCATGAAGGTCATCGTCGTGTTCCCGTTTGCGATGTTGGATTGGGCGAGGCTTGTCAAATCCCATTCCATCCAACCAAACGGATTGGTCAATGTCAAGGTGGAGCGCGTGATTTCACTCGTTGAACACAGAGGTGCTGTAGCCCAGACCACGCTTGATTCTGTGAAGCCGCTGCAAGGGTAGGCGGCGATCGTGGTGGAGGAGGTGCCGGAAACACCGGGCTGATACAAACGGAGCATCATTTGCGTCGGCGTCATGGCAGAGGGCCATGGAATGTTGGTCAAGTCAAACTCCATGAGAACGCGGCTTTGACCGGTTCCCAGAGCGTTAATGCCAAGCACCATTGTGGTTGAACCGCCACGATTGACGGTGGCGTTGGAATCAATTTCAACGTCGAGAACGGTGGGTAGCAATCCCGTGGTTTCAAAGATGGAACCGCGAGAAAGGTTCACTGTGTTGTTTCCGTTTCCATCATCGCTGCCTTGGTCGACAGGGATCCGAAGTTTATTCACCGACGACCATTCTCCAATCCGGTCGCCCTGATCGGCACGAATCCGCCAATATTGCCACAAATCGCCCTTGTAGAGCTCAGCATCGTTGTAGGTGTTGTTGAGGAAGTCGAACGTGTCGTTGCCGTAGGCGCCCGACATGATTTCCTCGTGCGTCCAGCAGGTGGTGAGTTCTTCGTTGAGGAACCACGGATCGATACCGCCGCACGCTGCGATTTGAGTGTGATTTGAGTAGGTGAGATTCCAAGTGAAATCCGTGCTGTTCATTCCGGAAGGCAATGCTTTGGTCAAGTCCCAAAGGGTCGTGCCATCTGCAGGAAGGAGGCCGGTTGGTTGGCTTGGCGTCCATGCATCGATGGTTCTGTAGGTCAAGTTGAGCCGGGGGCGGAGGTCAATGGAAGTTGCATCGCTCGAAGCAAAGGAGACACGTCCTGCCACGCCGTTGTTCCGTTCCACCGGGAACAGAACGACATCAAGCTCTGCCGAATTGCGAGCCAGAGCGTGTTGGACAAGTCCTGTTACGTTGAAGGCAACCGTTCCAGAGCTGTTGACCCACTGAGCGGGGTTGAAGGGTACGTCAAAGTCGTCACCCGAATATCCACCGCTTGCAGCCCATGTTGAGTTGTTGCCTGCTGGGTAGGCGAACACCGAAGATTCACTCCACGCAGAGGTTGTTTCCCCAACAGCAATGAGCGTGGATTGGTAGGTATTGTAGGCGCTGAGTTCTAAACTGGCGTCTATAACTTCGTACGTCCCGGGGAGAGGGAGGCCACTGAAATCCATGTTCAAGAGACTCATTGAGCGGAGATTTTGATTGCTGGTTGATACTGAACTTCGGCCCACAAAGAGGGCGGAGGATGAACCGCGGTTGGTGTAGATGTTTCCGGTATCGAGGTAGGTGTCGTACATCACGTTTGGATAACTGAGCGATGGCACGATGGCCCCTTCTTGGATTGAGAGGTTCGCATAGGTACTGTTGATTTCTTCACCGAAGTCATTGGGGAGATAAAACACCGTGGACGTGCTTCTGGGTCCCAGCATGCCGTTGTTCATCGGTTGAACCATCCAGCGGATTTCTTGAGCGAAATCCAATTCCTGCGGGGGGGTAAATGTGCGATTGGTGACGTCGAAGTCGGCGGTTGCCACACGGGAATCATAGGTGTACAATCCTGCCATGTCATCGTTGGCGTCAGCCTGCATGAACACGCGCCAGCCGGTGACTGTGGTCGAGCCGCTGTAGGTCCAACTGAAGGTTGGCAAGCGGTCAGCCATGAGGGCGTGAGAGGTCGTATCCCAGACGATGGCGGCGTTGTTTGGTCCTGCATTCACTCCGCTCACGGTTGGGGTTGCGACGGTTCCATCTTCCCAAACCAGCGTCAAGTAGGGACGCTCACTGGCGCTTCCTTCGGTGGATGTGAAGGTGATTTCGTCGGTGGTTTGGCTTGAAGCATAGACCATCAACGACACGTGATTGTGCCCCGCAGCGAGGGCGGCTTGAACGGCCTCGGTAACGTCAAAATCCATCCAGTCATCAGCAACACTGTCGACCAAGTCCACATAGCCACCCACGTCCGTACCGATGCCTCGTCCACCAAGCTGATTCCAAGCGTTGGTGCCGTCGTAGGTTGTGCCGTTGGCCGATGTGGTCCAAGGTTGGAGGACGGGTCGAATGGCGACTGGCTCGTCTTCGATTGATCCGTACTCAGAAAATAAACTGAGTTCGGCGCCGGTAACACGAGCGCCAGCCGGCTGTGGAACTTCGTTTAACGGTATGCGAAGAAGCGCCGCTGCTTGGTATCCAGAAGACAATTCACCAACGCTTAGGGACGTTGAATTCTCGTAGGTGTTGTCCGACCCTGAACCGTTCTCGATGACGTAGGTGTCGACAAAATGCGGCGTATTGAGGTGTGGAAGAGCACCGTGATGACGCAATTCGACCGATGCCTTCGTTGCGTTGAACACCACCGTGTTCAAGTCGGGGAGTTGGAAGTGATAGGCGGACGACCAGTTGCCGATCTGATTGGTGGCTGAGACCGCACGAACGCGCCAATACCATGTGTTCCCATCGTCCAAATCGGATTGGAGTGAGAACGAGGCGTTCACAATGTCAAAGCCAGCGTCGTTCCACGAAGTATAGGTCAGGCTGTTCACCGAAGAGAAGTCACTCTGCGTATCGAGTTGTACAATGTAGCCCGTGAGCGCCATGGTCCCTGAAAAGGTCCATTCGAGTTCAGGTTGGGTGATGGGTGTGAGATCAACACCGGTGCCGATGGACCATGAACCGTTCAGCGGCAGGGCCGGCGACGGATCGGACGGCAGGGCGTCCGATCCAGGGACGTAAACAAAGGAAAGTTCAGGGCGATTGGCCATGGAGTCTTCAGCCGTGCTGAAGTAAGCGGTCCGAGCACCACCCGAGCCAGCCCCGAGCATGCCGACAATGAAGTCAACGCGCCGGTCTTCCCGCATGGCGTTTTGAACGGCAAGCGTGACGTTCCACTCAACATCGTCACCTTCTGAATAGGAGGTGCCGACGCCGACACTGGCCAAAAGCGAGCCGCGCTCTGTTCCTTTAGCGCCTGCCGTGCCCCAGGAGTTTGAACCGTCATAGCTTCCCCACGTCGCATCCTCTGCGCTCCAGTCGTTTTGGTTGCTTTCCCAAACGCCGATGGTCGGAGAGCCGAACGTGGTCGAGGTGAGCGACATCGACAGATGAGCGGACTCAACGGCGTAGCCGGTAGGGAGGAGGTTCGAGACCAAATTGCATCCAACCAAACCCGTGATCTCGCCACCGAAGGGGCTGTAGTCAATCGTCAACTCTGAGTCACCGTCGAAATTGTCATTCGTTGCAGAACTGTCGATGTATGTGTCCATGCATTCAGGGTACTGGTTATCCTGTGAGCCGTTTCCATGCTTCAGCCTGAATTCGTAGCGGTCACCGCCCAGCCATATGCTCTCGAGAGAGGAGACCAAGAAACTGGAACTTTCCCACGCCCCGTAGTGTCCGTCGCTGTCAACGGTGGCCATGCGCCAGAAGTACATGTTCCCAACCTCCAACGTTCGGTCGCCGGTCATGTCAAGGGCACCATCGGAA
>CAXHCG010000003.1:0-30026 GCA_964014905.1 uncultured Candidatus Poseidoniales archaeon
ATCAAACCGAGATTACACGGGTGACGTTGGATGAACGCCGTCATGCTCTTCCTGCAGCAGTGGCCATGATCAAAGCCTACATGTCCTCCAGCGAAGGGCGCTTGTTGGTGATTGACGCAGGCGTCCAAGAACGGTCGATGGCTTGGTCAACGGGGCTTGCTTCAATCGGTGTTCATTGGCGCCCGGGTTCCACGGCCATGAATCAACAACCGACACATCACGCCATCCTTCGTGCGGCCACCTTGGCCCAAGGCATGGGGGCGTGGTCGCTGGAATCGCTTCGAAGTACGTTTTTCTCCTCCGTCGTTCCTTTCCAAGCCGACCTGTTTCCAGACGTGAACCACCCTTCTGAACCGTCTTGGCGTCCCCGACCTGACCTTCAGGTTCTGGACGACATCGCTCGGACGTTTCACGTCCTCGGAGGACCGGGCGCCATCGCCCGATGGCTTGGTGTTCTCGCAGGAGCCACCCCCTCGTTCGCAGAGCGTCGACCGGTTGAGAAAGCCCAAGCACTGGAAGAAACACAGTGGTGGCTCGCTTGTCTTCTTCATGCCTGGACTCCGATGCTATCACCAGAGGACCGCCATCTCCTTCGGCAACCCTTGGTGGGGTGCACCTCAGGTGACACGCTCCCAATGCCGGAAGCACCGAGTTCGGGTATGGCATGGTTTTCGTGGTTGTTGAGCTCCGTTGACGTTGCAAAATTTGAGCATCGACGAGCTCCATACGATGCTGGGTTTGGTGCGCTGCAGCACTTGGTGGAAGCCATCAATGCTGTTAAATCGCACCTTCACTCGTTGGGTCTACCCTTTGAGGACAACGGGGCTGCGTTCATCGATGTCCTCGAACACATTGGAGCATCGACCGATATCGCTCACCAAACATCGAGAACAGATCGCGTGAACGTCGTCACTCCCGATGACGCACTTGGATGCACGGCAGACGTTATTCTGCTTGTGGGACTGGACGTTGATGCATGGTCGATGCGCTCATCAACCGTCCCTTGGTTGGATGCACAGGCACAATTGGAACTCGGTTTGTTTCAAACCGATCGTTTGGTTCGCCGAGGACGCCACCATCTTCGTCACCTCCTCAACGCTGGCCGTTATGTGGTTGCGTTTGATTCGTCGCCCGAAGAGGGTGGGGGTCCAAGTGCTCCACTGGCCGAATGGCTCACCGATGTGCGGCGGAGTCGATCGTGGGAAAGCATGCGTGCTCCTCCGGATTTTCTTCCTTCAATCCTTTACGAAGGCGATGCGGAGGCCCGCCCGTTCACATGGGCGGTACGGGAAGAGGGTCACGGAAGTTGGCTCACCCCTGTCATGTACTCCACGGTGGAAGGTTCGGATGGGCCTCGCTCGGTACGGCATGGATTTAGCGGACGTGATCGGCGGCAGCAGCTGGGTCTGGACGTCCACGCTCACCAACGAGCACACCATCCAATCAACCACCCAAGCGTCCTCATCAATGCTTTTGAGGGCAGCATTCAAGCCGACCGCCGCCGCCGTCAGCCGCTGGCAAAATGGATGGATGACCACGAAACCTTTGGCTGGGAAAACCGTGCTCATCTCGCCAGCGTTGACGCTGTCACCTTACGTCCAACCCGAGCAGCGTTGAAGGTGAACGCGATGGCTGCAGAATCCTTCCCGCACCTCGGCCACCGAGAAGAGAAGTCAATTTCGGTGAGCGTCGACCCGCGCCCACTCCCTCCTTACGCCTTGGAGGGGCTTGGATTGAACCACCGCTTGGGAGCGCTCGGCACACCCATCGAACGGCCGGTATGGTCTCCGAGTCGTTTGGAAGCATGGCTCAAATGTCCCCGTCAAGCGTGGCTTAAGCAAACCCTCAACGCTGACGATGACGAAGGCTTCACCACCGAGGACATTGATGTTCGCATACGCGGGCAAGTGGTGCACGATGTCGAGGCAGCGATATTGCAAGGCCACGGCGTTCCGCTCGGGTTCGAAGTCGACGAGGAACCTCTTCCGCTGCATTCAGGGCCAATGGGCGAGGGTAGGGCAGGATGGGACGCCATCCTTGATTTCCTTCAAAATGAGGTTCATTGGT
The DNA here is from genome assembly GCA_964014905.1 of uncultured Candidatus Poseidoniales archaeon. Lineage (GTDB taxonomy): Archaea > Thermoplasmatota > Poseidoniia > Poseidoniales > Poseidoniaceae > Poseidonia. Next base: position 2,068 of record CAXHCG010000003.1, read on the forward strand.
TGGGCCGCCAGAACGCTGTTTCCGTCCATCGAACGAGGGATTTGATCGATGCTACACCCGAGATGTGGGAGGCTCACCAGAACGGTGAATTGGAACTCGAACCGCAAGGAAGGTTGGCACGGCTGTTGGAGGCAGACCTCAACCTCCGCCACGCTGCGCCTGTGGCGTTGGAATGGTCACCTCGCACCGAAAAAGAGCGTTTTGTTCACTTGGACACGGCGCCCGACGACGAATCGGCCGGTTTCCGTCTTTACGGCTTGGTTGACCGCGTTGACGTGTTGGTTTTACCCGACCATCTCCGAGCGTCACTCGAAAAGCAGGGTGTTTTGGGTGAAGCGTCGTTTGACACCCCTTACCCTCTTCACGGAGAAGGACGAACAGCGCAACGGTTGGTCATCGTTCGAGATTTGAAAACCGTGCAGGGGCCGAACGCAAAATCGGCCGGTTTGCGTCACATGCGTTGCTTGTTTGAGGACCTTCAATTGGCGCTCTATGCTCGTGCTTGGGAACGGCTCCATCCGAACGACCGCGTGATCGGCGTGGGGGGGAGTGAGGTCGGCGAGTTTACGACGCATTACGTTGAACTCGATGCCGATTTAGCCTCCATTGCAGAGGAGCTCGAAGTTGGAGAACTCACCGGGGTCTTTCCGCTTCATTTCCCTGCCGAAACCCGGAACGGCGCAACGGCAAGTGCGTTTCGCCGATGGATGGCGGAACGCTTGTCCGTTGCTCAGCGGGTGGTCGATACCGCTCAGCAAGGTCACGTGAACCCGACGCCCGGGGCGCATTGCAGTTTCTGCACCATCGCTCACTCGTGCGCTGTATCGGATTACACAGGGGGTGACTTCTGATGATTGAATTCAACAACAGCCAGCGACTGGGGCTTGACCTGGACCGGCACATTGCGCTTGATGCAGGAGCAGGAACGGGCAAAACCACCGTGATGGCCGAGCGCTATGTGCAACACCTCTTTTCCTCGGACCAACGGGCAACGCACGTCACGCCTCGTGGCCCACGCACACCGTTGACCGGCCATGGCGCTCTGCGAGCCCCTAAGCGAGAACGCACGGCGCTGAAGGAATGGAACGGGCTTCTTCCCTCAGAGGTCGTCGCTATCACCTTTACGCGAAAATCCGCCGCCGAACTCAAAGCGCGGATACGCCATCGCCTTTCCCTCGCCCGAGGGCTCCCCCCGGGTCCGGAGGACCGCGATGGCGTGTTTGACCCTCGTCTGCGAAACGAGGGCGATGTGGAAATGTTGCTGTCGGGGCTGGATGAAGCTCCAATTTCAACCATTGATGCGTTCCTCAGCCAGTTGGTTCAGCCCTACGTGGATTTGGTTGCGCTTTACCCCTCCAATCAACAGGTCACGGAAGAACGAAAACCGCTGATGGTTCAGGACACGCTTCACGCAGTGTGGCGAATTCGCTCCACCGACGATGCACGTGAGTCCGGCGTGCTCAACCACCATCAAGAGTTCCTCGACGCCCGAAACCGGTTGGTGACCCGTTTGGGCGGGCAAGACCAAGCAGAAATCGTTCTCAAAGGGCTTCTTGGGCGCTCGCTCTTTGTCGAACAATCGCACCGGTCGATGATTCAACGAGCTGAGGAAATGGGGTTGAATTGGAACGGCCGAGGCCCAGCACCCGTCGAGGTGCTGATGAACACCATCGCCGAGCCAGTGGAATCCATGCTCCCCGCGTTCACGGCAAGCCTCCACCAACGTCTTTCGGGCTGGGTTCAGGAATTCCTGCCCTACCATGCTCAATGCGTTGTGCCGGCTGAAGAGGAAACGAACCTCACGCGATTCAATCACCTGGTGCGCCTCACAACCCAACCACCTCCAACCCAATCGGGTGAGCAACTGTCATGGGTTTGGAAGGCCCTTCTTGGGATTGCGACAGCCTCCGGTCTGGTCAAGCAAGACTGCACCTTCTTCCCGCGAGATGCGCTTCCACGTGGAGACGGATGGCCATCGGGTCTGTTGTCAAAATCAGCCGTGAAAGGCATGTCCAAGGTGGACAAAGATGCACTGTACGCCCGTGGTGTCAACCATCTCCCCGGCTTGAGAGACCTCCTTGCCTCTCCCAGCGGGACCCTCATTCGTCTGCTCGCCCGTTCGGCATTCTTGCTTCATCCGATGGACGGGTTTGACGGGATGCCGCTCGACAGTGCCCTGCGCCTTGAACCGCTCGAGGACCCGCTTCCCAGCGAACCCAGCGAGGCGGGGAATTACGTTACGGCCTCGCTTCAAACGCAAGTCTTGAGCGATCTCCAAGTGATTCACACCGCTTGCAACCAGATTCTTGCTCGGCGAAAGTCGCTGGACAACATGCATGATTTCGACGACATGCAACGGTTTGCTGCCGACCTATTGCTGGCCCGGTGCCCGGACATTTGTCGTCACACCTACCCACTGGCCGTCATTGATGCCTTGGATTCACTGGGCGATGAGCCGTGGAACGATGCCCACATTGCGCGCGCCCTGACCCTGCTAAACGATCGCCCCAAACTGCAGGAAGACCTGCACCGAAGGTTTGCAATTTTAGGGGAACTGCGAAGGCAGTACAGGGCGTTTATCATTGACGAGTACCAAGACACCAACCCTTCCCACTACCGTTTGCTTGCCCGGCTTTGGGGTCGACGCCGACAGCACCCCGATGACCCTGCGACACCCCTTGGCGCTTGGGACCCTACCGTCTGCATTGTCGGTGATATGAAGCAGAGCATCTACCGATTTCGTCAGGCTGAAGTCTCGGTCATGCGCCGTGCGGTTTCGGCGATTCGACAGTTCAACGTTGACGAGGAAACGGAATCACGCCTCGACCATCTACGGGAAACCGGGAGTGGACGCGACCCCAGGCCGGTGGGCGGTGGGGGCGAAACCGGTTCATTTTCCAATGAGCACACGGGTGAGGTTTCAGCGCCTCACACGTTTGTCCGGTTTGATGAAGAAGACCAAGCCGGCCTGCCAGCCATCACGGGTCATCGCCTTCTTCGGCGTGCTGAAGGCCACGTGGACTTGACGTCGAACCACCGTACACGGCATGATTTGATGCAGACAATGAACGACATGTTTGACGAGGTGTTTGACCCACGGTACCACGATTTGCCCGGCGATTGGCACGCTGAACCTCAACGGCTCCACCCAGCAAGGCAAACCGAGCATGCAGGCGTTTTGGAGTGGCTTCTTCCCGTACCTGGCGCGCTCACGAATCCGACGCTCGATCTTGATGTGCCGGTGAACACCTTCGAGGACCCAAACGCCTCCGTCGTTCACCTTGAACACGAACTTCTGGCTGACCGAATCCATGCGCTGTTGAACCAGGCCCCCACTCGGGTGTGGGATAGCGAGAACACAGCCTGGACCACGGTGGTGGATGAAGGTCCAAGCGTTCGTCCTCACGACATCATGATTCTCATCAATTCAAGGAAGCACCTGCCCGACCTTGTTGAACGGCTTCGCGCCCGCAACATCCCCGTCATGGCGGACCGACAAGGTTTGCTTCTCATGCAGCCGGTGGTCCAACCTCTCATGGCCATCTTGGCTCTCATGGCCCATCCGACGATGCGCAAAGCAGCTGTCGACCTCGCCCGCTCACCCGTTGTGGGCATGACTGAACGCCAAGTCCACGACACGCTCCTTTCGCTTGAGCAAGGAGAGCCTGTGCTGCCACATTTGATTCACCACGCTCCAACCGAAGGCGTCCAGCGCTTGCTTGTGCGTCTTCATCGCTTGATTCAATGGGGGGCCGTGTACGACGTGTTCGATGCCGTGCTCGATGAGTCGGACCTTTTGGTGGCTCATCCGGACGATGCCCAACGCCAATTTGCAGAGGCGTGGCTCACCATCGTGCAGTCGATTGGAAACGATACGGGGCACGATGCAGCAGCGGTTTATCGGCGCTTGGTTGAGATCCGTGAACTCGGCCGCCAAGGTCCACAAGCCATCACGCAGCCCAACGCCGCTGCCATTCAAATCATGACCATTCACGGGGCAAAAGGGCTTCAAGCCCCCGTTGTGATCGTTTCAGGCATGTTTTCGGCAGGAAAAGCCGACGCCAGCATGTCGGTGCAGGACAACATCTTGGTCACTCCGCAAGTCCTTGCTGGGCGCATTCAGCCGTGGCGAGCAAAGGAACGACCAGAAGACGGACTGTGGGCCTTTGCAGCCGAGATGAACAAAGCCCAAGACAAGGCCGAGTTACGGAGGAAATTCTACGTCGCCTTGACCCGAGTAAAGGACCGCTTGATCGTCACTGGAAGCCCAGGAAACCGCTCCACCTTTGATGAGTCTTCGGGGGCATTGTCCGTCCGATTTGCTCCCGACCCTCGCACGATGGGTCGCATGTTTGTGGAGGGCCTCCGCCGAGCAAGTTGGTGTGCTGGTCGGGAAGCACCTTGGGTTTCAGCAACGGAATTGGAAGCCGATGCGCTCCCTCGTTTTGCCTCCCAAAAAATCCAAACCCCCCTCAATCCGAGTGCGCTTCTCTCAGATGCAGGTCTTGGCGTTGGGGGCCTCAGTGGTCTGCGTGTGTACCACCATCCCGGTTGCTTTGACACGGTTGAAACTCAATCTCCTCAACAACAAGCGCGCTCCTTGGCCGTTCATCTTGAGGAAATGGAACCACCTCAACCCGAGACGCTCACACCTCTTCGGTTGGTTGAGAACATCAAAGGGGCCGCTCACAACCTTGACGCCACCTTCAACTGCACGCGCAGCTACTGGTTTGAGCACGTCAAGGGGTGGCCCGCCGAACCCTTCCGCCTTCCGAACACCGCCGTCAAACCACCGGCACCAAGGGCATGGCCCGAACCAACGACCTTCGGACTGATGATGCACAGAGTATTGGAAATTGGACTGCGGAATCCTCGCTCGCCAGTTGCCGGCGCACCTGTCTTGGACGGGTCGTGGATGCACGAAGGAGAGGACGATCTTTCCTCCCCTGAAACCGTGGGACGGGTGTTGAACGAGTTTGGCCACGGGCTGGAACAACCAACGAAGTCCCGCGAGGCCAACTGGCGAGACCGCCTCATGCATCTTGGCTCACTCATCGATCAGGGCAGGCTTGGGCGTTTCGTCAAGGGCGATACCATCGACGGTTGGCGGGTCGAGGCCGTTCGCACCGAATTGCCGTTTTTCCATCGTCATCGTTTGGTGCTGGGCGCTGAGGAAACGAACGGCCATTCAATCCCCGTTTTCAACGGAGCGGTCGTTGACCACGTGAACATGGACTTCAGCGGCCGGGCAGATTTGGTGCTTGCTTTGGCCGATGAAAACGGCCATGGCGCTCTGCAGGTTGTTGACCTCAAAACACGAGGCTGCTTGGGTTCGTTCAACCCATCGAACGCTGCGGCGGGCCACCCGTTGCAGTCCATTCCTTCAATCGAAATGAGCGCCGTCCCGCAAAGCGATGAAGAAGCGGACATCCTGCATGAACATCGCCTTCAACTCGCTCTGTATTCGCTGGCGTTGGAAGCCATTGAAGCTCGCAAACCCACCCACCAGCAACGGCGAATCCTGCCTCCCGCCCTTCTTCTTGGTGCAAACGGGCGCATGGTACAACTTTCAGAGGAGGCGTTTGAACAGGCCAAAGCCGACCTTGTGTCCCACTTAGCATGGCGGGCAACCGTGCATTTGAATCCAGACCTCGAGGCTCCACCACCGCGTGCATCGGGTCCCGGAACGTGCCAAACTTGCCCGTACTACATGGGTGATTTACGACGTTGTGCACCCCAAGGTGAAGCCGTGGGTTTTGTCAGTCCGGTTGACGGTTCGCCGTCATGACCAACGTACCACTCCATCCTTCCTTGGCCCCAACCTGGGTTGCCTCGACATCAACAAAACCAGCTTTTTCCAACCCTTCCGTCCATTGGCTAATCGAAAGCAAGGCCATGTGCACGTTGAGTGAAGGGCCCCAATCATGGCTTGAAGCGTTTTCTTGGTAGTGGTCAATGCCGATGACCATTCGTCCACCGGGTCGAAGCCATTCGTCGTGAAGGGTGTGAAGGAAACCGAGGGGGTCGTCAAGGTAGTACAGGCATTCCATGGTGTGAATCAAATCAACCGGCTCGGAAGGTTTCCAATCGGGCAACATCGCCTCGACATAATCGCCGTCGGGGTCGGCCCCCTTCGCCTTTGCAATCATGGAGGGGGCACCATCCACGCCGCTGGCTTGCTGGCACAGTGCGTGAGCCCCCAGACGTCGAACAACCCATCCATTTCCACATCCGATGTCAATCGCTGTGAACGGTTGATTCCATCCGTCAAGGAGGCGGGCAAGCATGATGTCCACGCTTGGTGCGTGCCCTTGCTCCATTCCCTCATCGCGTCCGTTGTCAGCCCACTCGCTAAACAGGTCGGTGGCGGTACGAAGTCCCATGGAACGCAACCGGCCTCGGCGTCTCTTGAAGATGTTCATGGCGAAAGGAAGATGCACATGGTTGCCTTCGACGACGCATGCTTGACACCACCACCACGCTGGCTGACGTCCTTTACCCGCCCATCGAGCCCCACACTGAGGGGATGCTGAAGGTCTCCTCGCTCCACACCATCGCCTGGGAACAGAGCGGAAATCCAAACGGCGTTCCCGTCGTCGTCATCCACGGTGGTCCGGGCGGGGGTGGCCAACCTTCCTATCGGCAATACTTCGATCCTGCCGCCTTTAACATCGTTCAATTTGATCAACGAGGCTGTGGTAAATCCACCCCCTACGCCGTCCTTGAAGAGAACAACACCCATGCCTCCGTCGCTGACTTGGAGGCCTTGAGGGAACATCTTGGCGTGGACAAATGGCACGTCTTTGGAGGTTCTTGGGGGTCCACACTTTCGCTGATCTACGCACAACACCACCCCCAACGTGTGCTCAGTTTGGTGTTGCGAGGCATTTTCATGTGCCGCACATCGGAACTTCACTGGTTCTACCAAGACGGAGCGAGCCATATTTTCCCCGAGGCTTTTGCCCCGTATCGGAATCACATTCCTGAAGCCGAACAAGAACACCTGATTCAAGCGTACTACAAACGACTGACCAGCGAGGACGTTGACGTTCGACGGGCTGCTGCCAAGGAGTGGACGCGCTGGGAAATGGCCACGAGCCGCTTGTTCCCCGACCCCGAATACCTTGACAAGGCCGAAGATTTGGACTTCGCCGTTGCTTTTGCCCGGATTGAATGCCATTATTTCATCAACGCCATCTTCGTTGAAGAGGCCCACATTCTCAACCACGTTGACGCCATCCAAGACATTCCAACCGTGATCGTCCAGGGCCGGTATGACGTCGTTTGTCCGGCTCGAAGCGCATGGGAATTGCATCAAGCAATGCCGCAGAGCCGCCTCGTGATGGTTGCCGACGCTGGGCATTCAATGGGCGAAGTGAGCATCGCTCGCGAATTGGTCGCCGCTACCGACGCTCTTCGCTGATGTTCATCGCGTCCAAGGCGGGGGGAATCAGTGCTCTTTGAAGCGTCGGCTTGATAGGGAGGAGTGAACTGGCGTTGGATGGAGGCTTTACCTCCGGGTGACGACATGACGGAAGGAACCATCACGCCTGAGGTCCAAATCAAGCAACTTGAGGAAGCCCTCTCCACCGAGACCGATCGTTTGCAGAAGTTGTTTGCCGCCTATGAGACCCAAGAAAAAGAACTCGTTGACTCCAAAGCGGAGATTGAAGTTCTTGAGAAGGAAATCATTGACCGTGAAATCGAGAAGGAATCGCTTGAATCCATCATCGCTGAGAAGGACGTGCGTGTCCGAGAGTTGGAAATGAAGGCGACGAAGAACTCCAAGCGCGTGGAGCACCTTGAGCCAGAACTCGAGAAAATGGAAGAAAAGTATTCCCGAGAAAAGGACCGATTGGGCAAGGTCTTCGGCATTGCAGAAGAACTCGACAACGACCTTCGTATCGCTGTCACCGAAATGAAAGCAAGGGACGACTGGTACGTCGATCACATGCAAATTTTCGAAGACCTCAACAAGGCCATCAAGGAACGCTATGAAATGATTGAGCGAGCCGTCGAATCCGAACGCAAATCACAGCACATGTCCCGGGCGTTCACCGAACGCGTTGAAGAAATGGTTCAAGCCCGCTCCGAGGAAATGGCCGAAGAAGAAGCGATCGTCGTTGAGGCTGAGGAAGCAACCGCTGCCGTCGAAGTCGTCGAAGAAGCGCCTGAAGAGGAACCCGTCGCCGAAGAAGCAGCTGCTGAAGAAACCGCTCCAGACGAAGCGGCGGAAGAGCCTGGAACTCCAGAAGAATGGGGCGATGGACAAGACCCCTGGGCTTCGGAGTAGGTGATTGAATGACCGGGTTAGCCCCCGGCGGGCACGGCCCAGTGTTGATGATGTCCATGATGGGCGTTAGCGCCTTGATCATTGGTACACTCATCGACCCGATCGCCGGGCTCGTCCCACTTTTTGGCATCCTTTGCCTCATGGCGGCGGTTTTTTTCGCGTATTTCTGGCGAGATCCAGACCGCCCTATTCCACGAACGGACGAGGTGCTGGTTTCACCCGCCGACGGCCACGCCATGTTTTTGCGAAGGGAGCGAGCGGTCGGTCGGCGCCCCACCAACGAGCAGGTTGCGCTTGGTCAACTTGAGCACGACGACGTGACCGGCAACTGGTTTCCCGAACCGTTGGACGAACCACTCACGTTTGAAACCGAACAGCGGTACGTCCCCGTTCTTTCAGGCGAAGAAGACCCATCGGATGTTTGGAGGTTGGCCATTTTCATGTCGCCACTCGACGTTCACGTCAACCGTGCCCCCGGTGCAGGCGTTCTTGAGCGAATGGAACATCGAACGGGAAAGGGCCTCCGCCGTGGACCGTTTCGACCGGCCTACACCAAAGAAAGCGAACACAACGAGCGCGTTCGTTCCGTCCACCAACTCAACGACGGGATGCGAATAGAGGTGACACAGATTTCAGGGGCGCTCGCTCGAACCGTCTTGCCTTACGTCTACGAGGGCGACGCGCTTCGCCGTGGACAGCGCATCGGTATGATTCGTCTGGGTTCAAGAGTGGACCTTCGGGTCCCAGCCGAGGCATACACTTCTTCAATCATTACGGCGGAGGACAACCATGAGCACCACCCGAAAGGCATGCATCTGATGGCAGGGACAAGCGTGGTGTTTAGAATGAAAACAGGTGAGGAAGAATGAGTAGATGGCGACGAACCGTACCCGCAATTTTGTTTTTCTTGGTGGCCAGTCTGCCCATGACCTACTTTCAGGTGGGCAACATTGTCTACACGCAGGCTGCGGCCAGCAGCCCGGATTGTTCTGGCCATTCAGCTCGCAATTCACCGGATGACTTCAGCGTCTTCCTCTGGCACGAAGACGTCACAACGGTCACCCACCAAAAGAACGAGACGCTGGCATCGAATCTTGAACCGTTGTGGTTTGATGAGTGGGACAACGTCTCCATTGACGTACCAAATGAACCCATCACGCTTGCGGCATGGGTGATGGAGCACGACACGAACGATCCATGGGTCATCGTGGTCCACGGTATTCGGTCCTGCAAGGCCAACCACGAAGCGCTCATTCCTGCAGCCTGGCTTTACCAAGCCGGATACAACGTCATCTTGTTTGACATGCGCGACCATGGAAACAGCACGACTGAGGATGGGCTTGTATCGGCGGGGCAGCGGGAGCACCGTGATGTGTTGGCCGTTTGGCAGTGGCTTCAAGACACCAAAGGGGCGGAGCCAGAACACATCGGCGCCGTTGGTATTTCGATGGGGGCCGGCGCCGTCACCATCGCCTTTGAGCAAGAGCCCGGGCTCCAATCCGTCTTCCTTGAATCGCCTTATTCATCCATGGGCAACGTGATTGAGGAAGAACTTGTGTTTGCGGGATTCCCCACGTTTCTCAAGGACGCTGCCCTCTTTGCCGGAAAGGTTTCATCGGGCGATAATTTGGTGAAATATGAACCGATAGAGGCCATGAACACGGTTGGAAACCGTTCCGTGTATGTCACGCATTCATTGGAGGATGTACGCATCAACACCTACCATGGAAAAGAGATGTGCGAGGCCGCTCAAGCGAGCGTCAACGACGACGGCTTGGTTGAATGTTGGTTTGAATCATCTGCGGTTGCTCACAACGACGGAGACCCGGACGGCATCTTGTCGCACATCACCCTTATGCTCACGCAACCGGATGAATATCGAGAACGAATGCTCAACTTCTTTGGAAAAAGCATTGGGGAACCCGATACGGTGGTTTGAAACGGAAGACGCCGACGCAGGCTTGCGGTGGACCTCATGTCGGATGCCAATTCTCTTCCCCTTCTCGGAAGCGGTGAGAAAGGGTTGCGTATCCATGATCTCGTCAAAGCACCCGCCAACACGCCCTGGGCCAAAGCCAAACAACAATCCTGGGATGCAAGCGAGCCAGCCACGGTCTACACCACGCCGGAAGTCCTCAACGATGGAACGCCGTGCAGCGCTGTGACGGTCATTTTGCGAACCAAGGGTTGTCACTGGTGGTGGTCTTCTGGGTGCACGTTTTGCGGGTATTTCAACGACACACGGGACGACGTGACCAGCGATAACCTTCACGCTCAATGGGCGGCAGCGAAAGAAAAATTTGATGATTTCAACGACCAAGCGATGGTCAAAGTCTACACCTCGGGAAGTTTGTTGGAAGACCGGGAAATTCCCGTTGATTTCCAAGAAACGGTGCTCAAAGACTGCGCTCAACTAGGGAAGGAACTCATCGTTGAGAGCCGATGCGAACAGTTGACCGAAAAGAAACTCGCTTGGGCGACGGCCATCAACCCGAAGTTCACGGTTGCCATCGGCTTGGAAGCTTACGACGATGAAGTGCTCCGGTTCCATGTGAACAAAGGGTTCACCACGAAATCATGGGACAGAGCCATAGCGAACCTGAACAAGTTTGACCTTCGCATCAAGACGTACCTCATGTTCAAACCCCCGTTCATGAACGAGGCTGATGCCCTTGACCATTGCATTTCTTGGATTGAATCGGTTGCCGAACATTCTGACGAAATATCCGTGAACCCCATGAACATCCAGCGCGGGACCGTCATCGACCGTCTTCACCGCCACAACGAGTACCGTCCACCGTGGTTGTGGTCGCTGGTTGACATGATTCAACGGGCGCACCCGCTCATCCACCCTGAGAACGGCGTCAACGGCGATCCAGATCAGGTTTCACGTCTCATCGTTCACCCCACAGCAGGTGGAAAAATACGGGGTTCGCACAATTGCGGGTCGTGTGACGCCGAGGTGGTGGCGGCCATTGAACGCTACGCGGTTTCTGGCAGCCTGTTGGAGTTTGAGGGGCTTGAGTGCACCTGCCGCAAGGTGTGGCAGGAGGAGATCAACCTCGAGCGCTGCCTTCCTGTGCCCTTGGGCCTTTCCAAACCTCGTCGAGGCTCCGTTATCGAACGCCTCCGCTCACCTTGAAATCAGCCGCTCACCGCGTGTTCTGCTCCATGAGAGTGGTGAATCTTTATGACCGCCTATTCAGTCGGAGGCTTGACTCCTACGGGGTCATTTTGAGGTGAACTGCTTGACGAACTCCCGAGCCCTGCCCGACACGACCGTCGGAACGGGAGAACCCACTTCCAGCCGTATTGTCCTGACGTTGTTCTTTGTTGGCTTACTCGGCCTCTATTCGTTGTTTTCTAACGTGTTCGGCTGGGACAACTTGCCGTTGCTTGGTGAACTGGTCCCGCTGGTCCAGAACCTCGGCGGTAGCGGCATCTGGTACTACCTCATTGGCTTCCTCGTCGGATTGGGCGCCATTGTTGCAACCCTCGTGGGCGAGGTACTCGCAGAGTGAATGGAGGTGTGATGCATGGAAATGATCTTCATCGCTGGCGGCTTATTGGTCACTCTTCTCTTCTTCCTCTCTCAGTCCTTGGAGAAAGGCCTGGGCACCGTTGGTGGTGCATTGAAACAGATTGGGCTGTTCATCCTTCAAAAGAACCCGCCCGGTCTGGTTGACATTTTTGACGACAAGGACGGCAGCGGCTCGCGCACCTGGATGAACTTCAGTATGCTGTGGTTGGTGTTCGCAACCTTGCTTGGCTTCCTGATGGGCTGGCACACGTACGATCCGACCGCTCTGGATTCACTCGCTAGCGTCGGTTGGTCGTACGACGATGGTTCATCCCTCAGGGATGCTGCCTTCAACTTCCTCTTCATCGCTTTGCTCTACGGACTCGTTGGAAGCGGCATGGTCGCCACCGCCCGCAACGGAAGCGGACGCCTCGCCAGTGAAGCCAACGCCTCCATGGCTGCGCTCCTGCTCTCCGCCACGGTTCTTGCCACCTACATCCTTCCGTTCATCTTTGGATTCCTAAGCATTGACACGGAAACGGGCGCCGTGGCCACCATGCTCTACAGCCTCGAAACATTTGCTGTTGGGTTGTTGCTTGTTCCCGTGTTCATCAACCTCCTCATCACCGCCGCCAACCGTGGAGAAAAAGAGTTGCAAACCAGCGTCTGGTTCCTCCTCATGGGCGTTGCAGCCTTCATCGTTTCAATGATGTACATGTTCTTCGGTGAACTTGTCGGTGCCACGCAAATGGTGTGGTTGGCAGAGCGCGTCGCTCACGGGTGGGTCCCACTCGCTCTCATGTTCTCGGTTGGCTACCACGTCATTCCGATGGCTGCGAAACAACCGATATGGTCGGGTTCCATGCGGTCCGCCGGCATGTTTCTGCTGTTCATCACGATTCCGCCATTTTTCATGACGGATGCATCGGCCAGCAACTTCGTGACCAACCTCGGAGCCATTCTCTTGACGTTGGGCGTTCTCCCCATCTTCGCGGCGTCCATCAACCTCCTCATGACGGCGGGCTCAGGCCTCAGTGATGTGGTGAAGAAGCCGGGTGCCATGGCCGCTACCATGGCGTTCCTCGTGCTCCCGTTCTTCGCCATCGGCGGTTATTTCACCGCCATGGACACCTTCGTTGGCACCGGTGCCTTGGGCACCATGGGCCAGGTGGTCAACATGGGGATGATGTTCACCGCTGGCGGCTTGTTGGTTCTTGCTGGTGTGTTCACCAACTATCCCAACGCCATCGGGAAGCCACTTGCAACCCCCTCGACCGGAACCCTCTCCTCGTGGATGATGATGGTGGGCGGCGTTGCTTCAACGCTCATCTACATCATCGGTGAATTCACTGCCAACGCCGTCTCGGCCACCGAGGTCGAGGATGTCGTGGCCAACAACGGTGGGTTCTACCTGACCGGTGCAGCCATGTTCTACCTTCTCTCAATCGGGGCCATTCTTTCAACCATGGTCGTGATTCGAACGGGCATTTCCTCGACCGGGCGTTCACTCGAAATCGATGAGGTATCGGACGTGTCAACCTACACGCTCACATCGGGTTCCTCAACCACCATCCGGGACCTCATCGGACGAGGTGTTGGTGTGGATACGCATCTGGTTGTGAGCGAGACAGAGGCCAACGAAGGCGGCTCCACCATCATCGGTGTTGAATCAGCGCTGCACAACGATGAGATCACGGAATTCCCAAACACCGTCAGCTCCGTTATGATCGACTTCGTGCAATACCTCACAAACACCAACCAATCGGTGTTTGAACTGTTCCGTAGCATGGACCTCGACGATTCAGGGAAAATTGACAGCCGTGAATTCCTCGCTGCGGTTGAGTCCTCTGACATCGACGCTCTCTCTTCCTTCGAAGCAAGCGAATTGGTCGCCGGTATGGACTTGGACGGTGATGGAGAATTGAACCTCCCTGAACTGGACATCGCCATCGCCCAAATCAAGCGAGACCATGACATTGTCCCCTCTCATGAAGAGGAGTGAACGTACGGCAGGGTGTGCATGACGTGCGCATCGGTCTTGTAGGAAAACCGAACGTCGGCAAATCCACGTTCTTCAGCGCAGCGACCCTCGCTCACGTGGACATTGCGAATTATCCGTTTTGCACCATCGACCCAAACGTAGGCGTCGCCTTCGTGGAAGCACGCCTCGATTGTCCCTGCAAAGAGGTGCGCGAGAAACTTGAGGCCGACGGACGCTTACCCGTCGTTGACGATGATGATCCACGTCGCGGAAGCCTTTGCGAACCCCGAACGGGATCCTGCACTGGCTACCGCCGGTCTGTTCCCGTGGCCCTTGTCGATGTGGCAGGCCTTGTCCCTGGGGCGAGTGAAGGACGGGGCCGAGGCAATGCTTTCCTGGCAGATTTAGCCAATTGTGACGTGTTGATTCAGGTCGTGGACGCTGCGGGTTCAACCGATCTGGAGGGGCAATTCAGGGGCGCCTCCGCCACCACCGAAGATGCGGTGGAATCCATTCGGGAAGAAATTGAATTTCTTGAACATGAACTGGACGCGTGGATTGGCGGTCTTCTTGAAGACGGCTGGAATCGAGGCGTAAGGAGGGTGCAAGCCGAGGGCGAAAAAGGGCTGACCTCCTTTGTCCAAGAACGCTTGAGTGGACTCGGAGCAACCACGTCAAGGGTGGCTCAAGGCATGCTGGAGTTCAATGCGGTTCACGAATCAGACAAGCAGCCGTGGGACTGGGACGGGACTTCGCTCCATCTTCTTGGGCGGTGCATGCGGGTGCAACTCTTCCCCATCGTCTACGCCGCGAACAAAATGGACATCGCCCCACCGGGTGTTCTTGACTCGTTTTCAAATCGAACCATGGTCGCTTGCATGGCGGACATGGAATTGGCGCTACGGCGTGCGGCGTCCTCGGGCCTGATCGATTATCAGAGCGGCTCCTCAACCTTTGAACTGCGGAAAGAAGATTCACTGAACGATGCTCAGAAAAAAGCCCTCTCCCACATGAATGAGCGCCTCGAATCAGCCAACGGAACAGGGTTAGCCAAATTGTTGGACGAGGTGCTCTTCGATCAACTCAATCACATCGTGGTCTACCCTGTCCAAGATGAAACCCACTGGGTAGACGGCGACGGACGAGTTCTTCCTGACGCGTTGGTGGTTCCGGCTGGAATCCACGCCAAAGCCCTCGCAGGACGCGTTCATACCGACCTTGAGGCCGGGTTTATTCGTGGGGTTGATGGGCGCTCACGCCGCGTTGTGGGTGCAGACCATGAGATGGGCGATGGTGACGTCCTGAAGATTCACGCAAAGTTGTGAGCGAACGGTTTCAGTGGCCTTTCGGCCGGTCATAGGCCGGTGTCAATCGAGCCATATCGCCGGAATGTTGTCCTCCACGGTAGATGAACAGGACCGGGGCGGCCAAGGTGAGCACAATCAAGAGAAGCAGGAAGAACAAGCCCCAAGGTTCAACGTCGGAAACGGTTGACCCCCAGAGAATCCACAAGAACGGGAGGTAGAGGAAAATGCTGTACCTTCGGGCCACGGCTGAAAACCGTGCGCTTGAGGTTTGCTTCTCATAGAGAACCGGTGTCTCTTCTTTGTCGACCAGTCCCATCTCAACTCCGCACCGAACACAGACTTGGGTCTTTGGTCCGTTGCCGTGGATGAAGTACTCACGGGGGTACGTGCTTCCGCAGTGTCTACAGATTGGCATAGCACTCCCCCGTTATTCCCCAACGCTAAGGGATTCTTCAACCATCCGCTTGACTCGAAAGAAATTCAGCAATGAGTTGTTGACCGTCGCGCGACCCAATGGATTCGGGGTGGAACTGAACACCGTGAACGTTCAGGGTTGGATGGCGCAAGCCCATGATGAGTCCTGATGCCGCCTCCACGGCATTCACAATGAGGCGATGTTCCCCGTTTTCGACAGCGACCAACGAGTTGTAGCGGGTGAGTTTCAGGTGAGGGGGTTGAGACGAAAACACGCCTGAACCGTCGTGCTCAACGTCGACCGGCACCCCGTGAATTGGGCCAAACGGTGAGGGGTTAACATGGCGGCCATCGGCCAAAGCAAGCGCCTGGTGGCCAAGGCACACGCCCAAAACGGGCATGTTCAGTTGTCCTGCCAGAGCATGATGAGCCAGCGCCATGGTCAGGGGTGCGTCTTCGGGTCGTCCGGGGCCTGGTCCGAGAAGAAGATGCGATGGCTCAAGCTTCTCGAGAAGGTCGTGGAGCGCCACGGGGTCCAACCAGCGTTCGCTTTCTGGCGACCGGCCTTCAAGGAAGACGACATCGCGACCCGTTTGTGCAATGGCATCAGCGACGTTGAACGAAAAGGAGTCGAGGTTATCCACGAACATCACCGCTCCTGTCACATGTTGCTCGACCGCTTCACTGAGGGAATGGACGCGGCCACATTGCTCCTGCATTTGGTGGGCTTGAGGCGGTTGGAGTGGATGAATTCCAAGGACGCCAGTGGGCAGGGCCGTGTGCTCTTCTTTCATCCATCCCGCAGCAATACGGAGGGCGGCACCTTTCCACGCCGCTTCTTCGACCTCGTTCTTTGGTTGGGAAGCGATGGTGATGCCCCCACCAGCGCCCACGGTGGCGTGCCATCGTCCACCAACCGAATGGGCTTCGAGGGTTCGAATCAATATGTTCCATGCCGATTCACCTGAATGGACATCGATGTAACCGATGGACCCCGTCCAAAATGAACGCGGCATCTCCTCCAACTGGTCAATGACGGCGCAGACGACGGTTCGAGGGCACCCGGTGATCGATCCTCCTGGAAAGACCGCTTGGAGGGCGTCAGCGCCTGATGTTTCTGGTTTGGCGGTCGCCGTGATGTGACTGACCAAATGCTGCACATTGGCGTACGATTCGACGTCAAAGCGTTCAACTTTGACGCTTCCAGAACGAGCGACGGCGGTGAGATCGTTCCGCATCAGGTCCACCAGCATGCGATGTTCAGCCCGTTCTTTTTCGTCGCTGATCATCCGTTCTCGGAATCGAGATGCTTCTTCGATGTTGGTCCCTTGCGGGCATGTGCCTTTGATCGGCGAGGTTTGGAGGGTCGTTCCGTCAAACATCAGCAGGGATTCTGGGCTGGAGCTGGCGAGGGCGAAGCCCAAGTCACGGGCGTGGGTGTAGGCCGAAAACGGGGCGGGATTGCTTTTCAGCAACCGCTGGTAAACGGCGTATGGGTGGTCGATTTCGCCGTGCCAGTGTTTACCGATGTTGACCTGATACACCTGACCGTTCACGATGCCTTGCCGTACCGACTCAACGTTGTCTTCATGTGTTTCGTCGGTGTGCGTGACCGCCTCCCTGTAAGGATGAGGTGAAGGCACGGGAACAGGATGGCCGTCCCATTCGCTCGTCTTTTCGGCTGCAGCGCACCACTCTGGATTGTTTCCAAACACATGAACCGTGTCGGTTCGATGGTCAATGGCAACACCTCCGTCAACGCGCCAGAGGAAAGCGAGTAGAGCCCCTTCATCAGGGGGATGTTGCAGAAGAAGCGGTTGAGTCCATTGAACCAAATCATAGGCGAGTGCCCCAGACCAAAACGGCCTAACCGGAATGTCGACCGGTGGAGGTTGCACAAATGGCTTGTCTGAGGTTTCTGCTCTCAACTTCACAAATAAATCTCTGAGGTTCTTTGCCCGGAGCGTGACGCTGTGGTACCATGAACCATGCTTCCACTCCTCCACTTCGGCCTGCAAAATGGCATCGTTGTTAACCAGTCGAAGGTCACCCTCCAAGGGTCGATGCGGTTCGGCTGCAGGTAATTGCTGTCGCAGAGGTTGCCGAACCACCACCCGCTTTGAGGCTGGAGCAGCGATGAATGACCATTTTGCAAGGTGTGAGACTGGCCCTCCTGAAACCAGCATCAGACGGTCAGGGGATCCGAAGCGAAACGCAGCCTCCCCCGTGAGTTGGTTGGCCTCCAACGCTTCAGCGATGGCCATCAAGCGGTCAGACATGGTGTGGCCCCACGAGCGACCACGTGCTCTCCTCGGTAAAATGTTGGGACAGCAGTCGATGACATGCCGTCGATAACGCCCGAGACGAACCGAGGTTTGTTCCGTCCAAAGCACCCACCCTGCACACGCCCATGCCCGTCCCGACCAGCACGAGTTCTTCGCATCGTGCCACGGTTCGTTCGTTCAGTTTCCCCTTCACAACGGGGAGGCCGATGGTTGGAAGCAAGGATTCGAGAAGATTCGCTGTGATGCCGTCCACGCCCCCTTCCGATGGCGCAGCCATCCATACCGTGCCGTCCTCATCGAGCACCATCGGCGTGGCACGATCTCCGTCCACGATGGCATGCTGATGGACGAGCAAAGCAGCATCGCATCCAGCGTTTTCCGCCGCTTCCATGGCGGCTTTGTAAGCCGTCCAATCGCCATGTTTTGTACCGTTTGTTCGTTCGTTCCAACGAGGTGCAGGAACGGAGACAGCGTCGATTTCTTCGTTTCGTATGACGAATGGGCGATGGTTCACCTTCCACGCTCCTTGTCCTGAGCAGGAAATACGGGCAAGGTGCCATGTTTGATCGTCACTTGGTTGAACGATTGTTGGGGGCTCGGCCGGGAGGCTGATTCGCAAGCGCTGAGCATGCTCCATCATCCGCTGGTGATGGCGCGGCCAATCCGCTACGGCTCCGTGTTCATTCACAAGGACGGTCGTGAACACTTCTGTACGTGGGCCAGTTGAAGCCATGATGAACCCTCACAGCAAGTCGTCAAGGAAAGAGGTATCAATCTCAGGCATCTTCGGGGCTGCCGATGGCTCGTCAAGCAAACCGTCAAACAGGCTCTGGTCAACCTTCGGTTGCAACACGGGCTGCGCCGCTTGGTAGGCGGGTCGGCCATAATCGGGTGTTTGGCCGCTGTTGGATGGAGCGTAGATGTTGTTGGTCTGGGTGGAAATCCCGGGCGGTGCGGCCGGTGCAGTACCGGGAGCAGTACCGGGAGCAGGCGACTCTGCGGGTGTGTCCCAGCTCGTGTCCTGTATGCCCCAGGTCGCTTCTTGCAGCTCCCAACTCTTTGACCGGCGACTGGCGTTGTTTCGTGTTCGCACAACCAAAATGAGGAGGAGAAGAACGATGAGGACCATGCCTGCGGCGATGAGGTTCGGCGTGGTCAACAGCGATTCAAGGCTGAGTTGGCCGCCATCGTCGTCGCCGTCGCCTCCGCTACCCTCGTCGCCCAGTGCGTTTACTTTCACCGATTCGACCGTTGATTTTGCCACCGTGTCGTCGTATGGAACCACAGCGACGTGGTACGAGGTTGAGTTGTCGAGTTCTTCAAACAGCTCAGGCGTGATGAGGAAGGAATTGGCAGAAACGGTCTGCCCGACCATGGTGGCGTCTTCGGTGGACGTGAACATGTCTTCGCTGATGTAGATGTGATAACCTCGAACGTTTGCGTCAACCGAATGTTGCCACTCGACAAAGACACTGGTTTCCTCAAACCATTCTGCTTCCACGTTTGCAATGTCGGGGAGGTAAACACCTGGGTCGGTGATGCCTTCGTTCGTTGAAGCGGTTGAGACCATCGTGAGGCCGTCAACGTGGGCGTTTCCGGAAGAATCCATGACAACGACGGCCACCCAGACCTTCTGCCCTGCGACCACGGGTACATCGCCAGCGACGACATCGATGACCAACGGGAGCGGTGGCGAGCGCTCCAAGACAGCGATTGGATTGAGGGCGAGTTGTGTACCTTCTCGCCCAACCATGCCCTCAAAGTCGTAGGTTTCTGCGTACACCAAGTACTTCGATGCATCGTCGGCCTCGGACAGTTCAAACGACAACAGGAGAGCCTTGCCGTCATCGTTGGGACGGTCCGTGAGCGTGATGTCCGTCAACCGGTCTGGAGCAGTGTTGTCGTTGACATTGTCAACGGGCGTGACGGTGGCTTGGGTCAACTCGGTGAGGTGAACATTTCCTTTCAAATCGTGAACGGTAACGGCGACAAACAACTCTACGTTGGGCTGTATTAGGCCGGGAGCACCGTCGGAAAGTGAGCCACCGCTCGGGACGATCAGCGCCGTCGATAAGGTGAGTTCAATCGGGTTGGTTCGTTCGTCAATCCACTGCTTGTTGAAGGTGAAGCAGCCACAGGCGTCTGGATTGTTTCCAAAGGCAGCGTACGCCAGTGAAAGGTCTTCCACAGGTACGTTTGCCACCCACACGGTGTACGAAGCAAAGTCCTCAACGGTGGATGGTTCCCAAACCACATCGATGGCCGTTCCGTCATCGTTGGCGTGATCGTACGCCATCAGCGAGGTGATTCGGGGCGGTGTGCCACCCTGCCCAACGACGTTTTGGAGTGGCGAGGCAACGGCGAGCAGCACGTCGTCTGTGTTGCCGTTCAGCCAGACATCGTAAGCCACCACGCCAACCGTGTATTCTTGTCCGTCGATGAGGGGGACCCCATCGAGTGAGGAGACGATGGTTTCGTTCACGTTGCAAGGATTGACAACGGCTGCTTGCGAATAACCCTCCACGCTAGCGAGCTCCCCATCGACTGGAGCGTGATTTCCGAGTTTCATGAACACGGTGTAAAAGGCGCAATCGTCGGCCCCGCTTTGGTTCCACGAGACCAACAAACGCCCTCCTTCGTCATCAGGGACGTCGCTGACGAGGGTGCCCTGAACAGGTTCAGGTGCATCGTTGTCGTTCAGTTCGCCAGTGGGCACGACAGGGCCGACGATGGTCACATTGGACAGGTTTTCTTGGCCGGCTTGGTCCACGCAGGTGAATCCAATCCAAACTGGAACGCCCGGTGTTTGCTTGATGGTGGACTGGTTGCCTTCGTTTGGAGCAAACGAAGCGAACGGTGTCCGTCCCAATGCGTCCAGCATGGGCGTGGTGGAGACGTAGACGTTGGTCGTTGCAAGGTCCAAGGCTGTGCAACGCGCCCACTCAAGTCCAATGTCACCATCGTCCCCGTTGCTGCCCATGGCGCTTGCCATGGCCCAAAGGGGCGCTCCGGGAATTTCATCGCTGGGTGAAGTCGGTCCAAACGGTGGCGAGACCTTGCCCCACCGCCCATCGGTGTACTCCGCTACGACCACGGCGTAGTAGTCCGTTCCGTCAACGAGCGGTATGCCGTTGGCTGTTTCAATGTCTGCCGATAGGCGGCTGTGCAATGAAATGGCCTTGTCCGGGGATTGGCCAAGCAATTCGAGTTCGGTCGGGGGCGTTGCCCAAGGCCCCTCGTTGAGGAAGACGAGGTAGCGAGCAAAATCCTCGTCGTGAACCAGGGTCCACGAAGCGGTCAACACGCCACCCCCATCGTCGGCTCGGTCAACCAGGCCCTGCATGGCCACCGGCGTGTCCGTCCGGACGTAATCGTACGTTAATCGAACTTCAAGGGACCCGTTGGTGGGCGAGAACAACTGGAGTGAAACGTGCCTGGTGTTGTTGTACAACTGGCCGTTGTCAACCGCATCTTGCAAATTGGTGAGGAGGGTCGGGTCTTGGCTCAAGTTGAGGGTCACGTCGTACTCAAGGCTGAGCGACTTGGCCCAAACCGCTGCCCCGGTACTCGGCGACGTCATGACCACTGGAACGTTTTGGAACAGCAGCCCATGAACACCGGACGTACCAACCGTGCTGTCCAGGGCGTAGGGGGCATCAGAACCGACCAACTCAATCGGCATCCCGATGTGGGTCATGTCGGTGATGTTGAGGCCGCCACCGTTGCCCATGGCGCGAACCGTTAACGGAAGCGCTCGTCGCATCGAGGTTGAATCAACGGGCGTGAATTGGCCGTTTTTCTCCCATCCTTTCAGGCCCTCCTCGGTCAGGACCCACAGGTGATTGGCTCCGATTTCTCCGACCAGCGGGCCGGTAGCGGCGAGGTAGGTCGTCGCAGCGTGTCCCGTTGTTCGTGCTTCCGCAAGCATAACGTTGTTTTGAGAGCCAACGGACATGACGTGTTCTCCATCGCTGACCATGTGGGTCACAGGATACTGGATTTGGAAGGACGCTGTACCGTCTTCAAAGTCGCTGCTGGTGGCGTTCCAGTGGGTCATTGGGCCAACGTCGGTCGCCATGTGGAGACCCCACCAGTCTGCGGCTAGGGCGGTGACGGTGTTGGAGGGGAGTTGATCAAATCGGTGCGTAGAGGTGACCTGTTGCGTGGTTGGGTCCACCAAGGACACGCCGGGTCGCTCCGATCCTCGGCCGTCATGGCTGACGATGAGCGTTGCGCTTCCGGTGTTGGTTGTGGTGAGGGCGAGCCCCCATGTTGATTGCCCCATGAGTCCGTTCGCCACCGTCATGGTGGTGCCGGTTTGCGTCGATGGGTCCCAGACGAACAGGCCCGCAGGCGTGGCCATGTAGATGTCTGAACCAACGGCATGGACGTCTTCAACGATGTCGCTCGGCAGGCCATTTCCAGCGGTAATGGAATCCATCCAGTCGTTGGTTGTGTAATTCCAGCGGCCGATTCCTCCGTTGGTGGCGATGTACAGCACACCGGCCGTGTCGGTGAATCCATTCACGATGTTCGAGGGGAGGCCTGCAATGAGCTTGCCGTTGCCAAATTGAGAACTTGACGGATTAAACATTTGGACGCCGGGTGGGCTACCGCCATCGCCAGCGAGGCCAACCACAAGCTGATTGTTGAAGATGTGCATGGTGTCCAACTTCCCGTGCAGGGAACCGCCGATGGAGGAAATGGTCCGAGTGAGGGTGTCCAATTTGAGCATGCCACCAGGACTCGAGGCGATGAACAGGTCCGTGCCGTGAAGGTGAAGGTCGCTGGCAACCGTGTTCCCCGGCAGTGTCCATCCAAATTCCCATTCGACGGTCCCGTTGGGCATGAAGGTCCCTTGCAGGAGTCCTGTCCCCGTTCCACCGAAATTGCCGCTGTTGGCCGAAGTTCCCGTGGTGGCCCAAAGATGGGTGGCATTGGCCACGACCGACGTCACTTGGCCGCTCACCAAACCGGGCAGGTCAACCACGGTTTGCCTTCCAGCCGAAGAAAGGGTGGCGACCTCGCTGTAGCCCGACGATCCACCTGCTCGACCGATGAGCCATTCCGATGATCCACTGAGCCATTGGAGTGAGGTGACCGGCGAACCGGCTCCCTGCACTTGGGCTTGGAGCGCTGTTGCACCACTGGCGACCAGCGTTGAGTACCCGCCTGCGATGAGGTTGGTGCCTGAATTTCCGACCGCGTGGCCCACGATGAGTTGGGAACCGGAATGCGAAAGAGAATCGTACCACACACGGTCGCTTGGCAGATTATGGCTTGCCGTGGTCAAACTTGAGAGGAAGGCAGCGGTCGTGTAGCTGTAGCGACTGATGGGTTGGTTATCGTTGTAGTAGCCGATGTAAAGCGTGTCTTGGTTGTCGCAGGCGACGGACGCTGGGGCGGTCCCGTCGAGTCGACTGCTGTCAAAGCCTGAATTGACCGTGGCGTTTTGCAAATCAAGGCGGGCGATGCCTCCGTTGTTGTTGTACATGGCGATGTTAAGCACGCCACCGCACATCTCCATTGAAATTGGATAGCCATCGGGGATGTTGTTGGTTGAATCTGCGGGGTAAGCCGTCCACGCTCCGGCGCCATTACGGTGTGAGATGATGCCTTCATTAAACTGGCCAAATCTGTTGAAATCGGCGCCGCCAACGACGAGGTTTGTTCCATCCGTCCACAATTCATAGAAAATGTCGCCAGCGTTGTTTGGCAATCCATTGCCGGCTTCCCAGGTGGTGTTCCACGCGTTGGTCACTTCGTTGTAGCGAGCGATACCGTCCTCGGTAGCGAACAGCGTTTCCCCGTTGTGTTCAACGATGCCTCGTATCGGGAATTCGAAATTTGTCCACGAATTGACCAAGGTTTGGCTGCTGTCGTAAAGATCAAGCTTCAATTCGCCCCACGAGACCCACGTGTTTCCATTGGACGATTCGTAGGCGGTCACGCGGTCGATGGAGCCCGTGGGGAGGATGTTGCCGTCAAACGCGCCGTTGGTGGTGTTCCAGCGGGCAATGCCTCCAGAACCGTCGCTGTTCCACCACTGACCTGAGACCACACTGACCATCAGCGTGTCGCCTGACATTTCCATGTTGACGATGTCCCCGCCGTTTTCACCGACTTGCGCTCCGACGTCGAGGTTGCTCAACGCGGTCACGTTGAACACGTCAAGGCGGCTCACTTCGTCGCTGGCGGTGCTGGCGTGGTAGTAGAGGATGTTGTTGTGAATCAGCATGTCGTGTGGAGCGCCGTTGGCGTTGTAGAGGTTGCTGTTTCGTTCAATGTCGTAAGCCTCGCCACCGGTTGTTACGTTGATGAGTTGCAATCCGTCATCGCCACCCACCCACAGGAGGTTGGCGCGAATGTCGGCCACCAAACCGGTCACGTCATCGTTGCCACCGTCCAACACACCGTTGCTCTCGGTGAAGGGGACCAACCACCGGTTGGAGGTGATGTTGTAGCGCAGAACGCCAAGCCCCTCGGTACCGATGTAGGCGACATCGCCCATGATCTCAACCACGGCGTTGCCCGTTTGGGTGCCTTGGCCCCAGTTGTAGTCGTGTTGGAAATTGGATTTGGTGATGAGGCCAACACCTGAAGTGGTGCCGCCGTAAACGTAGTTGCTGTCAACGCCGACACTGTACGTCGCCCAGTTTGGCATGCCGTCGTACACGTTCTGGCAGTCATCGATGTTCATTGATGCAAGGTCGTACTCGCACACGCCGATGTTGGTGCCGGCGTAGAGACTTCCTCCGCTCCCGCTCGATTCCACGGCGAAGTCGTAGAACTGCTGGGGGCGCGTTTGCCATGACGAGCCTTGGCCGAAACTGGTCAGTTGGGTACCGTCCCATTTCCTTGCCCCTTGTTGGGTGCCGATGTAGAGGTTGGTTCCGTCCGTGTCAAGCGCATAGATTTGGTCGGATGGAAGCAATCCGCCGCGATTGCCTGCGGTCAGGGGCGCAAGTATTTCGCCTGTGCTGAGGTCTTTTCTTGCCACCCCGTAGCCCTGAAGTCCAAGATGGAGGACGTCGCCAACCATGGCGACAGGCGCGTAGTTCACGCCGTTGATTCCAGTTGAACCCCACGGTTCGAGCCAGGTGTCGTTGGTGATGTCGTAGCGAAGCAGACCTTTGTCTTCGGTGGCTAAGTAGGCGGTATCACCGAACACGGCAACATCGCCAACGAACGAAGTGGGCAGGCCGTTGGTGGTGTCGTAGGACGTGCAGCCTCCGTTGAGGCGGTCAAAGTGAACGAAGACACCGCTGTCAAGCGACATGACGACGCTGTTGGCGGCGGCGACCATGCTGACAACGTTGGCCGACGAGGGGTAGCAGCCGGTGGTGCCGTCGTAGGTTTGAACGCTCGTGCCAGAGGTATCCAATTCCTCAACAACCGGCGAGCCTTCCATGGCCATGAACAACGAGGTGGAGCCTTGCTGCGAGCCCGGGGCCGCCGCCATTTCCACGACGTTGTCGTTCACGTTCCAAGGCGAAAGCCAAACCGAGTTGCTGATGTCGTACCGCAAGACAAGCATTGAGTTGTCTGCAGAACCGATGTAGAGGACGTTGTCAACCTCAACCAACGCCGTCATCTCGTCGGTTGCTGGAGCGCTGGCAAGCAGAATGCTTCCTTCAACGAAGGGCGTCTGGCCTGGCGAAAGGTGAATCAGCTTTCCACTCCCGTCGTCCACGAGAAGAGCGTCGTGAGCAGGGGATGCTCCTCCACTGGATGGCCATGTGGCGAGGGAGACCCCGCCGTAGTCCAGGCCAAGCGTCTGAAGGTCGTACGTGGTTGAGAACACGCCGTTCGTGGTGTTGTAGGTGTGCAACGAATCGCCGTTGAGGATGTAGAGGATTGAGCCAATTCGTTCAACACCGGCGATGCTGTCATCAGCCAACCAGTTTGCTGAGGTCCACGTGGAGAGCCAAAAGCCAGCCACGTAGTCAAATCGCCCCAATCCGTTATCGGGCGAGCCGAGCAAGAGTTGATTTCCTGAAACCGTCATGTGCGTGATGGTGTCTGAGTGCAGGTTGTTCGCTGAACTCCACGTGGAGAGTCCGTTGCCTGTTGCGGTGTCGTAGCGGAGGACGCCGATGCCATCAATGGCAGCGTACACGATTCCGTTGACTTCGGCCATTGACAGGGCTTCGGTGTTGCTGATGCTTGCGGTGAGGCTGTTCCATGACGTACCGTCCCACTTGACCAAGCCTTGCCCGTTGGCAGCGAAAACATCGCCCCCGCTCGTCATCAAAAAGAGGTCAGCGTCGAAGTCCGCCAGCGGCGTTTGAACGCTGCTGTCCGTAAGGGAAATCGCTCGGAAGGTGCCGTCGCCTAGCAGGAGGTGAAGTAACCCGCCGTTGGTGTCCATCACCATGTCAACGACGCCGTCTTCGTTTTCAAAATCATAAACGTCGATGACGTTCGGGTCGTTGACGGCGCTAAGAACGAGGAGCTGGTCGTTCACAGCAAGGTACAGCACGCCGGTGTCGGGGTTGCTGGCGTACGAACGAAGTTCGAAATCAAACGGCGTGAGTGAGACCAATGGGTCGGCTGGAGCCAAGACCTCAATCACCATCTCCGTGATCTCCGCATCGGATGGAAGGTCCCAGCCGGCGTCGGAGTTGCTGTTGGGATTCAGTCGGCCGGTGTAGGTCGAGCCGGTGGTGAAACCGTTTGATTCCCCAAGGACGCCCAACCCACGCCAGTCAAAGAGCGAGGTGCCCATTCCGTCGACGATGAGTTGTGGTTCTTGGATGACCATGCCGTCTTGGCCACTCGCTCGGACCTCAAGCGTCACGTTTGACAATTCAGCGCCAGGAGCGAAGGAGAGGTCCCACTCTGCCGTTGCTCGCTGTCCGCTTTCCGGGACGGCGCCAACGGCGTCAAGCGTGACCCACCCCGTGTCATTGCTTCCTTCCAGTGGCCATGTTACGCCACTTGGTTCAGCGTGAGCGGAGACCACGGGCGTGGTGAGGAGGGGTCCCATTGACATCAGCACCATGAGGAGGACCATCGAGAGGGCCCGTTGCCGTTGCCCACCGACCCGGTTGCTCAAACGGGGCTGTTTCATAGTCAGAGGTGTATTTTTCACTTATTTGAAAGGAAGCCTTCGCTGACCGTACAATGCTCCCAAATTGAACAAGCCCACGGTTGCTTTTCATTCTCCATGAAAGGCCCTTCCGTGGTGCTTGTGTCCGCACAACAATCAAACCCTGCCTACCCGCCCATTCGGTTGGGATATCCATGTCCAACAGCAAGAAAGAGAAGAGGTTGCGCAAGGAGGCGCTTGAATACCACGAGGCTGAACCCCGTGGAAAGATCAAGGTCGTACCGACCAAACCGCACTCCACAGCGCACGAACTCAGCCTGGCGTATTCACCCGGCGTCGCCTACCCTTGTTTGGAGATTGAGGAGCGTCCTGAAGATGCTTACCGGTACACATCAAAGGGCAACCTCGTCGCCGTGATTTCGAACGGCACGGCCGTGTTGGGCCTTGGAAACATCGGGGCTTTGGCAAGCAAACCCGTGATGGAAGGGAAGGGGTTGCTTCTGAAAACCTTCGCTGGCATCGACGTGTTTGACATCGAAGTTGACACGGAAGACCCAGAGGAATTCATCAGCACCGTCGTGAACATTTCAAAGACGTTTGGCGGCATTAATCTCGAAGACATCAAGGCACCTGAATGCTTTGAAATCGAACGCCGAATCGCCGAGGCGACCGACGTCCCCGTGATGCATGACGACCAACACGGCACGGCCATTATTTCAGCCGCCGCGCTTCTCAACGCAGCAGAATTGCAAGGAAAGGCGCTCAACGAACTCAACATCGTGGTGATTGGAGCCGGGGCGTCCGCCATCGCCTGTGCCAACCACTACGTCGCCATCGGGGTGGAACAATCCAACATCACCCTCGTTGACAGTCAAGGCATCGTAACCAGGGCGCGACTCGACGACGGCGAATTGAACGAATACAAGGCGCCATTTGCGCAGGACCGTCCGGCCGGTGAGCTGGCGGATGCGCTCAAAGGGGCCGACGTCATGCTCGGCCTCTCGCGAGGTGGTTTGGTCACCAAGGAGATGGTGGCCAGCATGGCGGAAAAGCCAATCATTTTCGCTTTGGCCAATCCAACACCTGTCTCTTATACACATCTGACGC
>CAXHCG010000004.1:0-29884 GCA_964014905.1 uncultured Candidatus Poseidoniales archaeon
TGTTACGTCTGCAAACCACTCTTTGAACATTCACCTGAAGCAATATAGAACTCAAAGTCATATGTGACCTCCGCGCCTTGGTGAGTACGCAGAACTTCGGAAGCAATTCCCAACTGCGAGCCATCGCTGAAGTTTACGCTCAGGACGACAACAACGACAAGTTCGTTGCAGACTTCATCGCCGCATGGAACAAGGTCATGAACGCCGACCGTTTCTGATCCTCATCCCGCTCAAGCGTCGTGTCTACCAAGGCAGATCGTTGCCTGCGTAGTCAACAAAGCGGCCGGTCGTTCCGAGGGTCTGCTCAGCGATTCGCGCAAGAATTCCAGCAACACTCTCGGTTGTGTGGAGCGGAGCCTTCGGCCCACCCATGTCGGTTTCGACCCAACCAGGATGGATCAGCAAAACCGAGACGCCCACGGCCTCGAGCTCGTTTTTCATGGCCGTCGTGAACATGTTCAGCGCTGTTTTCGAGGCTCGATAGGCGTAGGAGCGACCGCTCGCACAGTCTTCAATTGAGCCCATGAGGCTCGTGATCATGACCACCGTCGCTCCACCTTGAGTTAGCAAAGGCAAGGCCGATTGCGTCACCCGCACCGGAGCGATGGCGTTGACTTCCATCACGTTGGACACGGTCTCAAAATCGATTTCTTCCACCGAAGACCATCGTCCATCAGCGATGCCTGCGTTGTTGATGAGAAGGTCAATGGGCGTTGAAATGCTTTCCAAGGCAGCCTTCACCTCGGCTGCATTGCGAACGTCCATCCGGTGGCAATGCACGCTGGGATGGTCCAATCCTTCCAAACCACCCATGCTCTTTCGGTAGGTGGCGTGAACCGTGTAGTTTTGTTGAAGCAATTGGCGCACAAGTTCGAGTCCAATTCCACGGTTGGCTCCGGTTACAAAGGCAACGGGCATGGGAGGGTGGTGCAGCACACAGTCCATGGTTCTGATTGTTTAGAAGACGTACTCTTTCTCGCCGAAGTCGTCCTGGTCTTCCTTTTCTTTGAGCGTGCGCCATTGAATGAACGCACTGGCCGCCATCCCGACGAGACCGAGGTAGGCATCCGGGGCAGAAACACCGTCCAGACGCGTGACGTCCCAACCGACAGCGATGTAGACGGCGAGCATCATTCCAAGCGTTCCGATGAGGCCTGCCATGAGCGCCGGCACCAACCGGCGAAACGACATGCTTAGGAAGAACGCAATCAGCGTGAGAACACCGGAAAGCAGGGCATCCCCTTCAAAATCAACATCAAATTGAGATCCGGTTTTGATGAGGTTGGTGATGATGAGAAACACAAGGCCAGCCGCCAGAAAACGCATTGAGACCTGAGCGACGCTCACGGACATCACGCCCACGGCTGCTGCAGCCAAAAAGCGAAATTGCGCATCACTTACCGGAGGGCTATCGCCAATGAGCGGGTAGAGTTCTCCAACCAACCCGAACCCGACCACGAAGCCAACAATGCCCACCGTCATCGGAATACGTTTGCTCCCTTCAACAAATAAGAGGAGCGAGATGACGAACAACGGGGCTGCATAAAGCAGGCCACCAGCGACCATCTGATCAACGACTCCCGACCCGATTTCATTTGCTTCCGACGACATGTTCACTCACCGTTCTCTGTAGGTTGGTGGTCAAGCCAGACCGATCAAGGAAAGCCCGCCCAAAAGGAGGAGAATTGGCGGAACCATCATCTCAAGGCCCGAGCGAGACTTTCCAACGTTGGAGAGTTCAGTCCCTCGCATCAACGTGCACTTCATGCCAGGAGCATCTTCGTTGCCCCAGACTTCGATGGTGGTGTGTCCAACCGTTCCGTCCGCCTGCGGGTCCGCCTGAACCTCGGTGGCGGGGCGAGGTTTGGTGGCGCCAAGAACATAGACAGGGTCTCCCGAACGGAGGCCATACAACGTCCATCGGTGTTTCTTTATCCTCGCTCCACCGAGAAGGCTTGCAACCGCCGAGGCCATGAGTTGTTTTCCAAGGGTCTGTGCGAACGCACCGTCCCATCGTTTGATGAATTGACCATAGTTTGTTCTTTTGAACGATTCCAAGTTCACCTTGATGCCGCCCGTCCCGTCTTGGAGAATGAATGGCATACCACCGTTGCCGGTGCGAACGGTTACCCAGTGGCATTCTTCTCTGCTGTTGCCTTCATTGTCTTTGACCGTCCGACATTGATACTGCTCGTAGGTCCATTCGTAGCCGAGCATGTTCGGCATTGCCATGGACTGGTTTGAGTCAACGTGAACGGTCATGGTCCCTGCCGCCCAGGGCCGGACTTGGCCAACCAGTTCAGGATGGCCCACAGCGGCTGAGCGGACAAGTGAAGTGGGTGTGTCCAACATCTGTCGAAGCGCTTTGGCTCGGAAGAAACTGACCAGCGTGAGAATCAGCCCCAAGCCAGCAATGACAAGGGCTGGCACGATTCCAGCTTCCGAAGCCTCGTCCATCGTGATAACGGCGCCAACGACCAAGGTGAGGATGGCAGCCGTGCCTGCGAAGATGAGATGTGACGTCATCGTAGCGGGTTGAGGCGTGCCCACTTTTGCGGGGTGCTCAGGAAGCGGGGTACCGTCGCCGTGAGGCGCGTACATGTTGCTGCTCCATGTCTGAGGCCCTGGTGCAGGCAAAATCCAATCACTGGGGTCGTTGGTGGGGACGAGCGTGCTTTGTTGGAGGAACCAATTCTCCATCGTGTAGCCGCTTTGTTCGGCCTTGGCCTGGAGAATTTCAGGAGCGATGGCCTCTTTGCGCATCTTGTGAAGTCCGGCCGACATGCTTCCTGGAGAAGCAGCCGCCATGACGACGAGGCCGATGACGGACACGGCCAAGCCAACCGGGTCGCTCACGGCAGCAACAACACCGATACCGGTGATGAGGAGCCCGATGATCCAGAGGATCCATCCTCCGAAGGTGTAGGGCAGGGTCAGTTTGAAGCCGCCGCCGATGAAGTCGATGTTTTGCTGTACCATGACCTTCCTAAGGGCAGGCCGGCCATAACTTTGATTGAACCCACAGACTCATCATAACCCGAAACCCAACGCCGTCCGTATTGGAGGGGTGTCCCTCGTCAACGATTCAGAATGGGCAGGAACGCATTGGCGGCCTTTTCACAGGCGTTCGCCACGTCGTCGAGCCGTTGGAGCACTCTGTACATGTGCATGGCGGCCAGCGGGGCATCATCCCCGTTGGAGAACACATAGGCGGCTGCCTTCGCTTCAGCACCATCGGCTTCGTGTTCCTTGAGGTTCACCTCACGAATCAACTCAGCGAGCTTGTCTTCAGCCGCCTTGGTTTGGCCGCTGATGGTGAAGTCTCGAAGGGCCTCCACCGCATCCTCGTACTTTGCCACGGTTTTTGATACAGCCTCGGCCATGGTCTTCAGGTTCGACTTTGCTTCATCATCGTCAAGGAGCGGGCGGAAGGCCAATTGCTCTGCGACGTTCTGAGCATAGTCGGCAATACGGTCCTGCCGACTCACCATGTAAAGGAAGTCATCGATGGAGACATGCACACCAAATCGTCGGTCGTTCATGGCCAATCGCCGCACTTCTGCCTTGACATAGTCGGCCTTCAGTTCGGTCTTAATCGTCATTTCAATGGCCTCCGTTGCATCTTCGTCATCACAGGCCGCATTGACGGCGGCTAACATGTGTTCGACCGTTTCTTCAACGGCTTGCGCATGCTCGTGGAACAGCTCAAACGGCGTCACTGCATGCCCGTCGCCACCAACGTCAGAAAGGGCATCTTCAACATGGATTTCTGAACCGCTCTTCCAAATAGCGACACCGACCGCTATGAAGGCGAGGGGCAATATCACGATCATGTTGAGTACATCGCCACCCGATGCGACGAACAAAACAACGGCACCAAAGGCAGCAGCAGGAACGCTCGCCACCCAAGACGCAGCAATCTTCCCAAAGACACGGAAGTCAACCGCCTTGGCACCACCTGCAAGACCAACGCCAACCACGGCGCCAACCAAGGTGTGGGTGGTTGAAACCGGCACAGCGAGGAAGGGCATCGAGAAGACGAGGATGGTGGTTGCTGCGCCAAATTCAGCGGCGAATCCACGGGTGGGCGTAATGTCAGTGATCTTCTTTCCAATGGTTTCCATGACTCGCCAGCCCCATGTCAGGACACCGATCGCAATACCAGCAGAACCGAGGAGGATCAACCAGAGCGGGATTTCAGCTTTGGCGGCCAATTGCCCCGTATCGCTGCTGAGAACCTGCCAAACCGCCGCCATCGGACCGATAGCGTTGGAACGGTCGTTTGCGCCGTGAGCAAACGCAACATAGGCAGCCGTGATGATTTGAAGCCAGACAAAAATTCGCTCAACGCCCTTGAAACCACGCTTTTCTTCGTTGATGTCAATGCGCCGAAGCACGGCGTAGAGGACCACGCTCGAAATAATCCCGATAAAGGCAGCCAGCATGATGGAGTTGATGGGGATCCAAGCATTCTCCGCCCAGGGGTCAAAGACACCGTTTTCCTTGACAGGCAACCAATCGTTCTTGTCTTCGATCCAACCGTTGGAAGCCGCTTTGGAAATGAAACCCTTGAGGGCTTTGTACTGCAGTGCCAGACCAAGAACGAAAAACGTCGGGAAAGCAAGTATTGGGGCAAGCCACATGGAGCGCTCAACAGGGTTGTCATTGTCAAGAATGAGCTTCTTGATGATAACAAACGAGAAGAAACCAATCAACCCCCCCATCAGTGGACTGGCGACCCACGACATGACGACTTTACGAACAACTTCCCAATCGATGAGACTGGTTGAGTATTTTACCTCGAGGATAAGTCCTACGCCGAGGATACCGCCGATGATGGAGTGGGTGGTCGACACGGGGAGGCCATAGCGCGTAGCGATGGTCAGCCACGTTGCGGCCGCCATCATGGCGGCAATGAAACCGAGAGCAATGTCAGTGGAAAAGACCTCATCAACCATCGGGTCTGCGAAATCAACGCTTAGAATGCCTTTACGAACGGTATCCGTCACCGCATCACCTGCAAAGAACGCCCCCGCAAACTCAAACACGGCTGCGATGATCACCGCTTGCTTGAGAGTAAGGGCACGGGACCCAACCGATGTACCCATTGCATTCGCAACATCGTTTGCGCCGATGTTCCATGCCATGTAGGCACAAACAACCAATGCTAATCCAATCAGAACAACCGTCAGAGGTTCCATAGTTCTGCTACCGTAAATCAATACTTATACTAGATTGAGTATATTCTATATAGTTCTATATTTTACCGAATCCATGGCACTCGGTCCAGGCGATCACGATGTCCGAAAATTGCAGGCTACTGGCGGCAGTACGTTCACGCTGAGTCTGCCAAAACCTTGGGTTTTGCACAATCAACTCGAACCCCGTTCATCGCTGAAAGTTGACTGGCGTCCAAGTGGAGCATTGCGCATTACCCCGCTTGAACAACATCAGCGAGTGGAACGGCATGTCAGAATTAATCTCGGAGAAATCCCCAATAACAGCCTTCACGATCACCTCATGGGAGCGTATATTTCGGGGGCCGACCTCATTATTGTGTCTCATTCAAAGGACTATTCTTCTCCGGCCAAACTCATCCGACGATTTCTTCGCTGCACCCGAGGGTTTGAAATCGTGGAAGAGACTCCAACCACCACTGAACTGAGGTGCTTACTCAATCCAGGGGACATGCCCCTTCATGCTAGCCTAAAGCGCATGTACCTGCTGGTATCTTCACTCGTCCGTGACGTACAAGAGGTCTTTTCAGGCGGCGATATCGACTTCATTTCAGACCACGAGGAGCGTGAAAGCGAGGTTGATGGCCTGTTGTATTTGGTCGAGCGACAAATTCGTATCGTGTTTGAATCGTACCAAGCCGCTTCGCGCCTGAATGTCTCACGAGGCCAAGCCCTCGAATTCGCCAACCTTGCGCGATGCCTTGAACGTATGATGGATCATGTCAACAACCTTACAATCTTCATCATTGAACACAACGAACACATTCCTCGCCTCAATTTGACCCCACCCATCCAAAAACTTCCCCTTTGGCAAGAATCACTCAAGGAATTGATGATCAACATCCGAACTCAAGATTCTCATCGAATTGAAACAGCCCGCCGTCAACTCAAAACCTTGCAAACCGAGTTGAAGCTTTATGAGAACTCCATTTTCGAAGATGAGAAAAAAAATCGCCAAATGGCGTCTTCACTGTCCATCTCTGAATCCGTGCGAAGATTGTGCGCTTACTCGAGGGATTTTGGGGAAGTGCTTCTCAACATGAAACTCGCGAGCGTTATGGTAGAAGTCAGAGACAGGTGACCTTTCAACAGAGGAATGCAGGAGGCAGGATTCGAACCTGCGAACCGTTACGGACTGGGACCTCATCCCAGCGCCTTTGACCAAGCTGGGCGACTCCTGCGCCGGTCTTGGCTCTCACCTCGCGTATATCAACACCGCGACCTTTCCTCAAGCCTGCTCGTCGAAGAACACAGCCACTTGGTCCAGCGATTTTCGGTGAATGTCGGGAACTTCAGCCCCTTCTGCGGGATAGCCAACAGGCATCACGAGCATGGCTTCTTCGTGCTTTGGCCGCCCAAGGATTTCCCGAAGGAACCCCATCGGCGAAGGGGTGTGCGTAAGGGTCACGAGGCCCATGCGGTGAATGGATTGAATGAACAGTCCCGCTGCAATTCCACAGGATTCCGTGGCGTAGTAGGTTGGACCCCATTCTCCGTTGGCCCGTTGCCGCCTCCTTTGCTTGAACAGGACGACAATCCACGGGGCGTCGGTCAGGTGAGGTTTGATGGCGTCCGTGCCGAGCGGGGCGAGCACTTCCGACCAGGCTTCTGGCATGCGCTCCGAGTAGGTCTTCCGCTCTTCCTTCTCCGCTGCCTCACGAATTTTCTGCTGCAGTTCAGCGTTGCGAATCGCTACCCAGGTCCACGGCTGAAGATGGGCGCCGTTGGGCGCGGTTGAGCCCGAAAGAATGGCCAGTTCCACCAACCTGCGAGGCACGTCTCGCGTCGAGAAATGGCGCGTCGTACGACGTTGAGTAAGTTCGGCATAGTTCGCTTCTGCCAGGGCGACCATGTCCTCAGCCGACCGTTCGGTCCACTCCAAGGGAATGAAAGGATGGTCGTCCATGGCCCTCACTCCTCAAATCCAACCGTAAACACCGTTCAGTAGGTAGATGGCAAAACCAAACGGAACGGCGTAGAGTGAAAAACGCCAAAGGGAATACACCCAAGTGCGCTCCCCGATCACGCTCTCCACGGTGTCACCAACGACTTCACCTACACCGACGACCAATTCTTCCACCAATCGGTCTTCCATGGAACCCGCTTGCTCCCCGCCTATCTATGGCTTTTGACGACGCCGACCTTATGGCGTCACAATTTCGAGGTGCAACTCGTTCCGACGGAGGAACGGCAAGGTGGTCCACGGATTGTCATACAGGGCCAACACGCCCGGGCCGACCGACTGGTATCCTTCACGTTCCAACGCTGCGCGGAGCTTTTGTTCCACACGGTCTCCTTTTCCAGGCGTGTTTCGCCCCGAGAAACTCATCACGGCCACCGTCGACCCCGCATGAGGTACGAGGCGAACCCCCTCGTCGTTGGGTAGCGGCAATGAATCCAAGGAATACGCCGAAGGCATCGTGAAGGCCAACCAACTCAACCCATCTTCTTCCCACATGCTCACGGGGGCGGTCATGGCGATGGACGTCTTCTGAGCGTTTCCTCCGAAGATGTATCCGGCCACACGTCGAAATCCTCCGGAAGCGGCCCCGCCACCCCGGCTGGATGTTTGAACACGGGCTTGTACGGTAGTGACGTAGCGCCGAATCTCAAAATCGGCATAGGATTTGATGAGGTCAAACGATGGCTCCTCAATTCGACTGGCCATGTTCAGCCCACCAAACCTTAGGCACTTGAGGTGTTGTGTTCACTCGGCCATCGTCCTCGCAGGCGAAGCCAGGCTTCGCTGCAGAACATCAGTCCGTAGACCGATGCGAGCCACAACGTCGGGCGACCCCATGTCGCCAGCGAGGAATCATCGGGCAGCACGCCGCTTTGGAAAGCCAGCAAACAGCACAACCAAACGAGGGTTGCTCCGTGGACCATCCACCGAACCGCGCTGAGCAGTTCCCTTGATGTCCCCTTCATTTCGGTCAGTTCGGCTTTGGTGAGCAAGGCACTGACGCCGACGATTTTGTCGAGGGCAGACCCTCCGTTCCAACGAATGCGGCCAAGTTGGAATCGCGTGAGGTATTCAATTCCTGAAAAGAGCGTGACCCACACAACGACGACTTCGAGGAAGGGTTCAGCCCCTCGCAAATCAAGCGTACCCCACACCGTCCAGCCGAGCAGCACCCACAACCAAACGACTTGGAGCATTTGGAACGTATGAGCGAACTGACTCAATTTCTGAAGCAGTTCCGCGTCATGCCCGAGCACCCATTCCAAGACGAGCACGCCAACGGCAGCGAGGCACGTCGTGGCGCTGACCAATAACCACCAGCCGGACAAGTCGGCGTCCCGCCAAGCGAGCATGAGCGCCGCCATCACCCAGGTGAGCACGGCTACGGTGGCCACGTTCACGGCTGCCTGCATGGTATAGAGCGGGTCTCGCCCATCTCGCAGGACCGCCAAACCACCCATGAGTTTCACTTCAAACGCTGAATCATCGACAATGCCATGCGCTGCTGCGGCCATGCCTCCGGCCGATTTGATGCGGGCCGCCTCCACGATGCTTTGAGCGGCCCCATCGGCCCATGAATCGCCTCCGGACCACGATGAGCCGCGACTCGCGGCGTGGGCTGCCCCCGCTCCACGGGAGCGTCCGCCTTGCGCAGAACGGGTTCGGGCCCAAGCCCGGATTTCAGGCGTGATGATCTCTTCCACCTGGTCCTCATTGAGCGGCGCCCCGTGGTCGGTGTAAAGCCAGCGGCATTGAATGGGAACGGGGTTGGGGTCAACGTCGGGAGCGACCATCTGGAACTGTCCGGGCCCGAGGGTCGGGAGTTGAGCAACGAGGTCTTGGTCGCCACCGCTTTCCTTGAGCAAGTGCCGAACTTTCTCGACGTCTTGCGGTTGGGTGAACCGTCCAATGAACGTCGTGTTGGCCTGCGCGAGGATTTTGTAATCCACGTCGCTCACGTTTTGTGTCGCCAAAACGCAGGCCACCCCGTATTTTCGTGCTTGCTTGAAGATGAGTTTGATGAGGTCTTTGGCAGGGGGATTGCGCGGATGCGGCGGGAGGTAAGGTGCAACCTCATCCATGAAGAACAGCAATTTGATTTCCCCATCTGCGGGCTGTTGCGTGAGCATCCAATCGTAGAGTTCTCTGGAGAGCTCTTGAACGAAGTACTGCTTCTGATTTTCATCTTGAATGGTGTTCAGATAGACGATGTTCAAAGGAATCTTCCCGGGAACCGCAGGCTCAACGAACGCATCGATGTCGATGGGAACACCGTTGGAAAACAGCAGTTGATTCACGCCTGAGGAAAAAGCCGCGAGGCGACGGGCGAGGTCGTTGCGCGTGGTTTTTGGCAGGCGTTCCTCAAAGTCCGTCAAGCGATGTTCAATCATCACTTCGTTCCATGTGGGCGGGTCCACACGGTCTTCTTCGTCATCCGAAAAACACTCCGGGTAGAGCTGGCGAATGAACTCCTGATGCGGTTCACGAACCACTCGGGCGAGCGCTTGAAAGTCGCCAACGTCAAGGCCACAACGGGTGCCTTCAACGAGAATCTCATAGAGGAACGGTTTGACGGTCTTCCCTTGTGTTTTCTCAACGTCAAACCCTGCCAGGTTGGCAAATCCAGCGGCGACCATGTCCCACGCCGTGATGGCTTCTTCGGGGTCAAGGTCGGCTGGCGGGGCGCGAAACGGGTCAATGCAGAGCGGCAAACCCTTGCTTCGAAGAGGCGTCCAAATTCGTACTTCACATCGGTCCATCAATTGCTTTGCTCGGGCAACAAGGCCGTCTTTTTCTTCGAGTTCATCAAGGTCAATGCCAAGGGCCAACCTTGCCAAATCCCCTTGCGGGTCAATGATCAGGGAAGGAATACCAGCGAGAGCTGCTTCTTCGATGAGGGCTTTGGCCATCACCGTTTTTCCAGACCCGGTCGACCCGAGCATGGCGCCGTGACGGGCCAACACCTGCGGAGCAATGTCGATCGCTTCACCGGTGTCACGGCGGTTTCCAAGAAACATTCCTTTGGGCTTGTATTGGCGTTTTGTCGGCTTTTTGACGGCGGCTCCAGCGGCGTTGATGGTGGCCATGGTGTCGTTGAACAGGTCGGAGATTAACCCTCCAACCGGCATATCAGCGTCTTCACCCCCGCCCGAAGAGGAAGAGGGCAAATCCTCGCCGCCGGACGGTACCATACCTGCGCCAACAAAGCAAGGGGTCTTCAAAGGCGCGATGGAGAGGATGCAGAAAACGCACACTCAAGGAGGAGAAGAGCCACGCCGAGTCATGAAACGCATCTCCATGGCACGACCATCATGGGACGACGAGATGCGTCAAGCGGCTCTGGACACCCTTGACTCCCTCCACTGGGTGAAAGGCCCGCAAGGCAAAGCCTTCGGCTCTGAATTTTCCACCTACAGCGACGCCGTTCAAGGTACGCCTTGCCAAAGTGGTTCGGTCGCTCTGTGGGCTGCTTTGCGTTTGTTGGAAATCGGTCCGGGGGACGAAGTTCTCGTTCCATCATTGACCTACATCGCTACGGCAACCTGCGTTTCATTGGCTGGAGCCACACCCGTCTTTGTGGACGTTGAGCCCGATTATTGGTGCGTTGACCTCGCAGCGCTTGAAGCCGCACGAACGCCCAACACCAAAGCGGTCATCGCCGTCCACCTCTTTGGACAGATGTGCGACGACGACCTGGTCAAATGGTGCGAAGACCACGGCATTGCTTACATCGAAGATGCAGCGCAAGCCCACGGAGCGGTGGCGAAAAACGGCACGAAGGCGGGCGGCGTAGGCGACGTGGCCTGTTTCTCTTTCTTCCCATCCAAGAACCTCGCCGTCGGGGGAGAAGGCGGGATGATGACCACCCGGCGAGAAGACTTGGCTGCCCGGATGGACGCCTTGGTCAATCACGGGCGGGACGGCCGACTTGAATCGCATGAAGTGGGCTCAAATTTGAGGATGTCAGAAGTTTCTGCCGCCATTGGACGCGTCCAATTGAAACGCCTTGACCAGTGGTTGGCGCGAAGGCGCGAGATCGCCGCAACATACCACGCCGCTTTTACGGAATTGAGCGAAACCATCCTTCCAAACATACGGCCAGGAACCGAACACGCCTGGCATCAGTATTGCCTTCTGGTTGAAGACCCAGACGGCCTTCGCGCGGCTCTTGACCTAGCAGGCATTGATTCACGGGTCTACTACGCGACCCCCATTCACCGCCAACAGGTCTACGCCGGCCATCCTCAACACGGAGAAGAACTGTCCATCACGGACTCAATCGCTCACCGATTGGTTGCGATTCCCGTCCATCATCAACTGTCAGACATTGACGTGAAACGCATTGTTCAAGCGGTCTGCGGTTCGCTCACACCCTGAACTGTTCAGCCAACATGGCCAATGAGTGGTTTGAAAGAGCCCCGAGTTTGGTGATTTCTTGGCCTGCCCAAGGAGGAATCTGGTCAATCTGCTGCCCCTCATTCAACTCCACTTCCGCAACCACAAGGCCTGCGAACATGCCTTCGTATTCATCTACTTCCCACGTCAACCCCTGCGCATCGTTCCAAAGGTACCTGGTTTTCGTGATGTGTGGGAGGTCTTGGTCTTCGAGGAGCCCTCGGTATGCGCTCTCCGAAATTTCTCGTTCAATCTCATACCTCGTGTCGTCGTTTTTCTTCGTCTTTGAGGTGAAGATGAACGCATCGTTTGCCGTTCGCAGGCGAGCCCCCCAAGCGGTCTGAGCATGAAAGAGAACCCGTTCTTCTTCGGTCAGTGAAAAAAGGGCACGACCGCCGTATTCGAGGACCCCCTCGTTTAATCCAAGCGATTCGGATTGCAGGTAGTGTTGGACGATGGCGATGGTTCGTCCGCTGCGCCAAGGTTTTGCACCGCGCGCATCAACGAAGAATCGGCGTTCTCGTTCGGTGAGATGACGGCCTCCTCCCATGTTTTACTCTCCCTGAAATGATTGCGTCTCAGCCGGTTCTGCAGCGAAGGGCTGCACCGGGTTTTGGATGGCTACAAATTGGACATCCTCAATGAGTTGGGTGCCCTGTGGACCCAACGTGACACGGTCAATGCTGAATCGGTCATCGCTGAGCAAGGATGCGTCACCCTGAGCCAAGCGAAGTTCAAGTTGCCGTGAGGTGGAAAACGCACGCCAAATCAACCATGTCGGGAACAGCAAAATCAGCGATGCGAGCATCATTTCCAAGACGGCCAAGACACTCACCTGTTTCGTTGAAGCAAACCATTCCATGAGGCGTCAGCATAGGCTTTGGCTGAGGCCCTGGGATCGCTTGCTTTGTGAATTCCGGAGCCAACGATGATGCAATCGGACCCAGCGAGAACCGCTTCGGTCGGGTCGCCATACCGCTGACCCATTTCCCCATCACCAACCTCAAGGTTGACGCCCGGGGTCCAAATCATCTTTTCCACACCGACAGCGCTGCGCAATTGCTGCAATTCTTCGGGGCGTGAACCGTTGCCAATAAATCCAAAGACGCCGTTGTGCGCCGTGCCTTTCCCAACGACTTCATCGGTGTAGGCTGGATGAAGCAAGTTGCCGCGACTGGACATTTGAGCCAGCAAGAGGACGCCTCCGCTTCGGCCAACATCTGTCCAAGCGGCTTGCAATCCATCGACGATGTCCGGGCCGCTGATGAGGTGTGCTGTGACCAAATCCGACCACGACCGAACGTCGTAGATGCCGGCCATTTGGGAACGGCTGATCTTCCCAATATCAGCAAATTTCCGGTCTTCAAAGATGAGCAGATTTGCATCATGGGCGGCCTTGCAGAACTGAGACCACGCTTCAGGCGTCCAATCGTCCACAAGATCAACGTGGGTTTTGAGCGCAGCCACGTGTGGCCCAACGGCTTCGATGAGTTCAAACAACCCTGCCATCGTGTTTCTATCGGCCGCTAAGCAAACCAGCGACCGTTTTACCGTTGACACCTCCATGAACCGGCGCGCCATCGGTGAATCGGCTTTTTGCCAGCGTATGCCCCATACATCGGCCGCCTTCATGGTTTGCGCTGGACCCCCCCTGCTCTCAATGTTTTGGAGGCGAATGGCTTGGACATGAAGCATCACGTTCATGACAG
Source organism: uncultured Candidatus Poseidoniales archaeon (assembly GCA_964014905.1). Classification (GTDB taxonomy): domain Archaea; phylum Thermoplasmatota; class Poseidoniia; order Poseidoniales; family Poseidoniaceae; genus Poseidonia. The sequence continues at coordinate 13,305 of CAXHCG010000004.1, forward strand.
ACTGCTTCTTGGGGCAATCATGCGGCAAGCGCTGTTCCTTACCGTGCTGTTGTTACTGATGCCGCTCTCCGGGTGTTTTGGCGATAACGATGCAGTCAAACCGATGGAGGACGATGGCATGTACCCTGCCATTTGGGAACGCCATACGCTGGACTGGAATTGGACGGGGTCCTACGCTCGGGTGCTTGAGGAAGGGCCCCATGAAGCCCTTCCGGTTCAAGAAGCGACGATCGAAGTTGATACGACGGGGACATGGGAAGGCGGCCCGAATTCAGCGGAAGTGCACCTCTCTTATTGGTTGCCGTCCAACACTGAAGCAGGAGAACAGGTGCCTGTTATTGCCGTGGTCAGTCCGTACTTTGACTACGGCCCTGTCGGAAGCCAGTCAAGCCCTACAAATGTTGTGAGCGCCGGTCGTGGGGAATTCATCTACGACAACTTTGTTCCGCACGGTTATGCGCTTGCTCAGGTGGCGGTTTTCGCTACCGAAGAAAGCACAGGGTGTTTTGATTACCGCGGTGATGGAGAGGGCCAAGGCATTCATGCAGCCGTTGAATGGCTGGGGACCCAAAATTGGAGCAACGGCCACGTTGCCATCTACGGGAAATCGTATGAAGGTGCCACAGCTTGGGAAGCAGCGGCGCAAGGAAGCCAGTACCTCAAGACCATCGTTCCCATCTCTGGAACCACCGCTCTTGGCCCGCTGCTCTACAAAAACGGGAGTGCTGAGGCGCGAAGCCAGGTGATGCATTCCAATTACGGCAGCTCAATTCTTGACTATGACAGCGACGACCTTGACAACATGTGCGCCGATGTTTTGGAAGGGTTCCTTGCCGGCCCGACCCGCTATGGACTGGGTGAGTTAGACCCCTACATGGACAACTATTACGACGAGCGCAGTCACATTGACAAAGCCCTCGGCACGTACAACGGCAGCATCTACTGGGTTCAAGGTCTACAGGATTGGAACGTTGACCCCCACCAAGTTTTCGGCGGTCCACCCGGTACGAACTGGTATCAGGAATACATCGACAACGGCTACGATGTTGCCGGCATGATCGGCCAGTGGGAACACAACTACCCTGACCAGTGGAGCAAGCACAACAATCAGGACTCCGGCTACGGCGGCGAAGCAATTCACAACATGACCCGATGGGATTGGGCCCAAGACCTCTTTGAGTGGTTTGAATACTACCTCAAGGGCGTGGGCGAAAAACCCGCCCTGCACGCTCAGGTCCAGCGCAACGATGGCCAGTGGCGCATTGAGGAGACATGGCCTCCACACGACATGGAGTTCCATCGGATTGAACTGTCGTCGTGCATGTCATCGGGCGTATGGGTCGGCACGGGATCGTTTGTTGTGGGTGGCGACGATTCACTCACGGTTGATTGCGGGCCAATCAGCGAAGACAAGAACACGTACATTGCGGGGTTGGCTCCATTGCGTCTGTCGGTGGTTCCAAATTTTGATGGCGGTCAAGTGTTTATCGAAATGCGAGATTCCGAAACCGGCGTGCGTCTCGGCCATGCAACGATGGACATCCGCTACCACGCTGGAGGATATGAAGCGCAGACCGTGACGCCGGGCGAGGTAATTGATATGATGATGGAATTCCAAGCCATCGACGCCGTCCTTCCCGCAGGGCACGGTTTGACGTTCCACATGACCGAAACGGGAGAAGACTACCTTCAGCCCGCTTGCTCACCCACCTGTTTCATGCACGTATTGCCTTCATTGTCCACCTTTGACTTGCCGGTCATCGACCGAGACGGCTCAACCACCCTCATCACCCCGCAAGGTGAAGATGCTGCCAACAACCAGTGAACTTTCTCGGCGCCTTCATCCAAGCCCTCACCGTTCATCCGCGGCTGTTTGAGCATCTGCGCGGAAGGATGGTTTTTTTTCGCGCAGATGTGTATTCGGGCCAATAAAGTGAAAGAAAATAAGAATCAATTGGTTATGGAAATACTTCATACTTAATCATTTGAATTCTTAAATCAGTAAAAAAATGAGCGTATGTTTCATATACCGTCCTCATAGCGAGGCATTTGATACCCATGATGGACAAAGTAAAACTGGAGTACATTTGGCTTGACGGATACGAACCAACGCAGAACATGCGCAGCAAAACCATGGTGCGCTCAGATTTCGAAGGCACCCTTGAAGAATGCCCGATTTGGATGTTTGATGGTTCCTCCACCAAGCAAGCGGACGGAAGCGATTCAGACTGTCTCCTCAAGCCCGTGAACATCTTCCCCGACCCTCAGCGCGTGAACGGCTACCTCGTCATGTGCGAAGTCCTCAACGCCGACGGCACCCCCCACCTCAGCAACGGCCGAGCGACCATTGACGATGACGACAACGATTTTTGGTTCGGATACGAGCAAGAATACTTCATCATGGACGTTGACACTCAACTTCCACTTGGTTTCCCAGTTGGGGGCTACCCAGGTCCTCAAGGACTCTACTATTGTTCGGTGGGTGGAAAAAACACCCACGGCCGAGCCCTCGTTGAGGAGCACGCCGATCTTTGCCTCGAGGCTGGCATCAACTTCGAAGGCATCAACCAAGAAGTGGCCTGTGGCCAGTGGGAATTCCAAATTTTCGCCAAAGGTGCAAAGCAGGCAGGCGATGAACTCTGGGTGGCTCGATACCTCCTTGACCGCCTGACTGAAAGCTACGGCTACTACATCGACTACCATCCAAAACCCATCAAGGGTGACTGGAACGGATCGGGCATGCACGCCAACTTCTCCAACGGCGCCATGCGCGACACAGGTGGGAAGGAACTCTTCGACAGCATCTGCGAAGCCTTCGGCCGAAACGTCGAGAAGCACATGGCAGTGTACGGAGCACACAACGAAGAGCGCTTGACCGGCCTACACGAAACACAATCCATTGACCAGTTTTCCTACGGTGTTTCTGACCGCGGGGCGTCAATTCGTGTTCCCGCCTCTGTTCCAACCGATGGATGGGTCGGACGTCTTGAAGACCGCCGACCGGCGTCCAATGGCGATCCGTACAAGATTGGTGCCGTGATCATCTCCACGACCAAATCAGCGTCGTGAAGCGATTATGCCGTTGAGTCGGTGCGGCGCAGACGCACAACGCCGATGACGACCGCAAGGATGACCGCCAGCGTAAACACGTTGGAGAAAATCATCGCTATGGATTCAACGAGAACACCGTAAATCAACCACAGCGAGAGCGCTAGCGTCACGACAAGAAACGTAGGCAAGGAGATGCCTTCGTGGCGCCCATGGACCCAGACCTCCCTGATTTGCGGGACCCATGCGACGATGCCGAGAACGCCAGCGACCAACCCGATCGCTTCAATCCAAGGCTCAGCCATGACTTCGCCCCAACGCAACGCCATTCAAGTCTTCCGTTGCCTGCGGCCCTCACCCTTGTCCGATCTCAGGGTGACCAACCGGTTTTGAGAGGTGAATGGCTTCGACGGTCGACCAGAGTATTTCTTCTGGGGCTTCTCTGCCGACCACGTGCATTTTCATGGCCGCTCCGTACGGAAGTTTGGCTGAAAGATGGAGAGAGCTGTGAGCCAGTTCCATTGAACTTGGGCTGGAAGAGAACATCGAGGCAAATCCGGATTCGTGAACGATGTTTGCGGTAAGAGCAACCGTTCTTGCCGCCTGCCACGCATCAATTTCCTGACCCAGACCGAGGTCGAGGACATCGCCTTTGCACATCAAACCCCCATTGAGTTGCACTTCGTCCCAGGTTCCAAAACCGGCAACGGTTGCGAGCAAATCGCTGTTCAATTCACCGGGGTCACTCTCCTCGAGGAGGGAGATGAACCCGGCTTCATCGTACACTTCGCTGCTGAGCTGCTCGACGGAATTTGGCCAGTCCAAGTTTCGATTGGTAAAGGCCAAAATCACGCGAACATTGACGTCGTCGTCTTTTCCAATGCGTTCGTTGTGCATGCCGTTGAGCATCCTGGATTTCCTCGCAATGCGCTGATTGACGGTGCTGTGGTTGTGCGTCGTTCCGTTTTTACGGTGTTGGATAAATTCTTCTTCAGCGTTAATTTCAAACGACCCCGACCAGTGTTTCTGTTCGACCACCAGCATCGTGTTACCACCGACAATGACCAAGTCAATTTCCCGTTTCCCGCCTTGTTCAGCATCCGGAATCCGTACGGATTCAAACACGTGCCAACCGTTCTTCTTTCCGGCTGCGCGGCTGATCTTCGCCAGCCGCTGTTCAGCGAGTTCACCGGCCCGGTGGATTTCATTTGGGGGGTGGAATCGACGGCGTTGTCGCCACCATGTCCATCGTTGGATGAGTTTCATGATCTCACCGAAGCAATTCATCCACGCTGTTTACAATAACGGTGGGGCGTTGTTCAGCCCCTTCTGGAAGGGCATCTACATCGCTACGGGTTGCTTCACCCGACAGCACAAGCACACCAACCACGTTGGCTCGAGTCGCCATGGCCATGTCCGTGTAGAGCCGGTCGCCAACCATGGCGCATCGCTCCGGTTTGAGTCCAAGCGCCTCAATTTTGTGAAGAATCATGCCCGCATTTGGTTTTCCGGTGATGTGAGCTGGGTCCATGCCAGTTGTGGCCTTGAACATGGCAAGGTAGGCTCCAACGTCTGGCAAACCACCGTCGGGACTTGGGCACACCATGTCGGGATGGCTGGCGACCAGAGGAACGCCTGCGTGCATGTGGATGCTGGCTTGGGCGATTTTGTCATAGGTCAATTCGGTGTCGTACCCCAACACGACGTACTCAGGGTCTGGACTTGTGGTCGCCACGCCAATCGTTTCAAGCATGCTTCGCATGCCTTCGGTTCCGACCAGCCAGGTCTTGGTGATCTTGTTCGACGTTAGCCACGCCAAGAGGTCATGGGTGGAGAGCAGGACGTCCTCTTCGGTTGCTTCCAATCCCAAAGCGTGGAGCTTGGTCAGGTACTGGCTCACCGATTTCGATGAATTGTTGGAAAGGAAATAGCGCTTCACGCCCTTCTCTTTGCACCGTCCCAGAAAAGCCTCGGCGCCTTCAATGAGTTCGCCCCCGAGGTAAATCGTACCGTCAAGGTCGAGAAACACGGCGTCAATGCCGGTGAGGGATGCGTCCATGGTGACGCCTTAGAACATCAAGGTCTTGAACATGAACCATGGTGAGTGGAGGTTTTCCTGCGCTTCTTTGCTCGCAATCATTTCCGTCATCATCTCTTGAATGGCCGGTTTTTTCGCCGCTTTTCCGACGAACCAGTTGAGCAACCAACCCCGGCGGCTCATTTTCTGCATCCGATAGGAATTGGTTAATTCCGGCCCAAGGGCCTTCCAAAGTGCTTCTTGGTAGTCTTCGGGGGTCTTCCCGTGCATGATGTGCTTGGCGGCCATTTCGCCGCTGACAAGCGCGTTGCCCACGCCTTCGCCACTGAACGGGTCGATCAGTGAAGCAGCATCCCCGACCAGGTAAATGCCGTTGCTCGCCGAACGGCGCGGTTGACGGCTGGCTTTTTTGCGTGGCGAACCAAACGGCAGCTGCCACCCCTTTCCAGTTCCAGCGATCATGGAGGCATCTGCAAATCTTTCTTTGAACAGTGGATGTTCGGCGATGACCTCGGCTTGGAGGGCTTTGAGTTTCTTGGGCTGCTTAGAGAGCAATGACATGACCATGCCAATGCCGACGTTCACGACGCCCTCGGCGACCGGGAAGAGCCAGAAATACCCGGGAATGATGGTGTCAACAAAGTGGATTTCAATGTCGCCGACGTTGTCTTCGCACCCCTTGACGCCACGCCAATATTCTCGGTAGCCAGCGCAGTAGTGGTCTCGGTCCACCAGGGGTTCCTCATAGGTTTCCTCGAGCATGGATTTGGCCACGGGGCATCGGTAGCCGGCTGCGCCAACCACGTTTGGGGCGAAATAATTGAATTCTTCACCTCGCCTCCCACCGATTCGCACCACGACACCGTTCGCATGCCGTTGGTCTCCGCTTCCCTTGCCTGGGTCGTCTCCGCCGTTTCCGTCGTCGTACAGAACGTTTCGAACATCGCCGCCCTGGATGACTGACCCACCGGCATCGCGAACCATCTTCTGCACATTGTCAAAGAGCAAGTAATCGAATTGTTGGCGAGGAAGCGAGTAGCCTGCCTCCAACCGCTGCACGTCTTCTTCGGGCAGGGCGACCCTTACGTTGTGTCCTTTCGGTGAAGAAAAGACAATGCCTGTGACTTTGAAGTGGGGGGTCGCTTCAAGGGTGTCTTTAACACCCAATTCTCTGACGTGGCTGAGCGATTTTCCGCCCACAGCGTCCCCGCATATTTTGTCGCGCGGCCACGTTTCCTTCTCGATGAGCAAGACGCGTTTTCCTTCCATGGCCAGGTAGCCGGCCGCCGCTGAACCACCGGGTCCACCGCCAACAACGATGCTGTCAAACTGTGCTCCATCGGCTGGTGCGGTTCCAGAATCAATGGGCTGTTTCCACATGACGCCTTCGCCGGTCCGTGGTTCGCCCATAAGCCTGAACGAACGAGCGCACTCTTTGAGGCTATGCTTTGACAAACCTCGGCCACCACCACCCTCATCACCTGTGAGCCACTCCCAAGACCATGGAAGCGAACCATGCTGAAACGGAAGCATCCTTCCACCCCCAGCGTCGTAAAGCGGCATTAGTACTGTTCAGCGTCACGCTGGTTTGGGGGGCGACCTTCATCTGGATGAAGCAAGCGCTCAACGCGCTTGAAGTTGAGATTGAAACGTTTGGAACATTTTCGGTCGTGGCCTACCTGGTGGCCTTGCGCTTCCTCATCGCCATGGTGCTCGTTGCCGTGTTCTTTCCAAAAGCTCACGCCGGGCTGAAATCTCCTGCGATATGGAGAGGGGGGGCGGTATTGGGTGGTTTGATGCTTGTCGGTTTCGTCAGTCAAATGGTCGCGCTCAACGAGATCAATCCGTCAACATCGGCCTTCCTGACCTCGCTTTACGTCGTGATGACCGCCGTGTTGACGCTTCGCATGAGCGACCATCCACCCCGTCGCACGCTGTACTGGGGCGTGTTCATGGCCACGCTTGGAGCGGGGTTCATCGAAGGTCCACCGCACCTTACCTGGGGCTGGGGGGAAGTCATGACGGTTGCCTGTGCGCTGTTCTTTGCGCTTCACATCATTTACACGCAGAAACTTACCACGGCCCTTGACCCGTTGATGCTCACCCTGACGTCCTTCATCGTGGTTGGCGTGGGTTCACTCTGCTTGGCCATTCTTTCATCCAACCAAGCACCGGAGATGATGGTGGATGTGGTTCAACGAGAGGGCGTTTTGTTGCCAGTGGTGCTCTTGGGCCTTGGGGGTTCATTTTTCTGTCTTGTCGCTCTCAACCTTTTCCAGCGTCATATGCATCCCGTTCAGGCCGCCATCATCTACGCCTTTGAGCCCGTTTGGGCCACCGTCTTCGGACTTGGCCTGGGCTTGGTTAGCTGGACGTGGTGGATTCCATTCGGCGGTTGTGTGCTTTTGGTAGGAAACATACTGGTTGAAATTACATCCCCTGCTGAAGAGCCATCACCCACAACGCAGGCAGCAGAATAGAATGTTTGAAGGGGCGAGTTTCGCTCGGACGAACGGAGATGCGCATGGCAGACAAAAACAAACCATCCCGTTTTGCAACCAACGCCGTGCACAGTGGAACCCAGCATATCGGTGATGCGGTGAACACGCCCATTTTTCAATCATCAACCTACAAACTAACCGATGAGCGGTATGCGGGATGGGCCGCAGGAGCACAACACACCCTGCTCTATGCTCGGCTTTCCACCGTGAATTCCGATGCCGTGGCACAAAAACTGGCTGCTTTGGAAGGCGGTGAAGACGCTGAAACGTTTTCATCCGGAATGGCGGCCATTTCAACCACGTTGATGGCCATGCTGGGTCAGGGCGATCACATCGTTGCCAGCGCAGACATCTATGGTGGCACCTACGGCTTGTTGACCGAAGAATTTCCACGGTTTGGGATTTCTACCACCATGGCTGATATGCGAGACCCTGCTTCGTACGAAGCAGCGATTCAAGAAAACACGAAAATTCTCTACATTGAGGCCCTGACCAACCCTGTTCTGAAGGTCTGCGACATTGAAGCCATGGCTGAAGTCGCCAAGCGGCACAATCTCATGCTCATCATCGACAACACCTTTGCGTCCCCGTGGGGGTGCAAACCGTTGGCCATGGGCGTTGATTTGGTCATTCACTCCACGACAAAATACCTTGGTGGCCACTCGGACATTCTCGGCGGAGCCGTTGTCGGTTCAAAGGAACTCATCGCTCAGATTTTCATGCGTAAGGTGCACTTTGGCGCAGCACCCGACCCGCATTCCTGCTACCTGCTTGAACGCGGCATGCGGACGCTGGACGTGCGAATGCCACGAATTTGTGAGAACGCCTTCACCCTTGCATCCCGTCTCGAACACCACGAAGCCATTGAGCGAGTGTACCACTCGAAACTCAAGAGTCACCCCGATTACGAGGTTGCTGAACGCATTCTTCCTAACGGCTCAGGCATGGTCGCCTTCGTGGTCAAAGGCGGGGACGAAGCGGCGTTGAAGTTCATGCGAAAACTCACCCTGATCTACGAGGCGACGAGTCTTGGCGGGGTGGAATCCCTTATCGAATGCCCATTCAACTCAAGTCACATGTTCGTGCCTGATGACGTTCGCGTGGAAGCAGGAGTCGTTCCCGGCTTCGTGCGTTTAAGCATCGGTATCGAAGACGTCGAGGACCTTTGGACGGACATTGAAGGAGCGCTTGCTGCCTTGTAGGTGAGTCGATGTACGGGATTGTCATCGGCTTTTTCTTGCTCGGCTACTCGGCATACTGTTGGCGAGAACAAGGCATCCATTCTCGGTATGAAGGTTGGAAGACCCGAGAAGAAGCCCCTCGTACCTTCACATGGATGTTGGTCATATACGTCCTCCTTGGGTTGTCCATGATCATCGGCACCTCCTTGTTCCCGTCAAAGCGATAAGCAGGGACCGGACGTTTTCAAGAGTGCCCCGTGGTGGTTTTGAGCGTTTCAAATGTCGCCTTCCATTCGCTTTGGAGGCTGGGCAAATCCACTTCTTCTGCGTCAAGCAGTTGCTTTCCTAATCCCCAAAGAACGCCGGTTGGTACCGCCCAGACACCGCCACGGTCCCTTGCGTTTGTTTCGAAATGCCACTCCTGCCCGCCCGAGCGACCAACGGCGACCAACCAAGCCCACGAAGCGGCCGCTTCATTGAGTGTAGCATGACGTGATGTCGCTTTGCGTTCAACCGAGCCCATGCCCTGCGTGAGTCCAGCGACGATGTAATCATGAATCATTTGGGAGGCCACCCCTGCATCCTCGCAAGGGGGGAAGCGTGCTTTCTGCTGCGCAAGCGCCTTGGCTTTATCCAGGCCCTTGAGGAATTTTCCAAACGGCTTGGGGGAGTCGCGTTGCTGTTCCCAAATGGTTTTTGCATCCTCGCCTTCCAAACCAAGGATTTCCAGTGCCTCCCACCCATGCGTCGCCCAGAGAGCAGAGAGAATGTCTCCGCAGGCAGCGGACGGCATGACCCGGAGGCATCGTTCTTCGCGCTGTTCGGGACTGCCTTTTGATTCAATCCGAAGGCCAATCGTGTCCTCATGGGGTTCAACGATGGATAAGCGGAGAATTTCCGCTGCTAACAAACGCTCTTCGGCTGAACCACTGAATTCTTCGAGGGCGGTTTCCAAGGCTTTGGTCTCAACGCCATCAAGCCAGGTTTCTCCGATGAGCGCACCGTCTTCAATGCCCTCCATCACGGTCTGCTTTATGGCCGAGGCGACAATGCCTTCGTTCATCGTCAACCCTTGCCATGCGTCGATGACTTTGTTCATGCCTTCCAAGCTTGCCTCGGGGAGTTCACGCTCTTCAGGCCACCCCGCCGGCCGCCACACTGCGTCCATGGCCAGGATGGTTGGGAGCAAGGGCGGCAACATCGAGAGGGCCAAATGGTGGACAAAAGGACCGTCCTTTTTGGAAAACGTCTGCAAGGCGTCCAAGCCAAGGCCGACCACGGAACCGTTGTGGAATCGGAACGCTACGTGTCCAGTGGTTGATGGCAAGCCATTGATGACGCCTTCAGGTTCAAGATCCCCGGTTGTCCATACCTGTCGACCGTCAATTTCGCTGTGCTGAAGGTTAAACCTGGAGCGCTTTAACACGTCTGCAAGCCAGTCCTTCGGGGGATTGGGGTTGGGTCCAGTGCAGACAAACCCGCCTTCCCAACTGAAAAAGTGCATGCCGCGCTTGGCGTGGTCTTCCCACGGGAGCATGCGCAACGTCAGGTTGGCATAATTTTGAATTCCAGCGAGATAGCCTGGTTTTCCGTCGCCGCGTCGAACGTAAGACCCGGAGCCAAAGGAGCCCGATTTAAACTGACCCACCATGGTGAATTGCTCATCGTGAGCGGCGTGCAGGGAACCAGCAAAGGCCTTGGCGACATCATCGCCACGCTTGGACATCATGCGCTTGGACAACCACTTGAGATCGTCCTTTTTCTTGATGATTTTTTCAAGTTCCGACAGGGTCTTTGTGACCGGGTCAGTCCGTCCCCATCGGAGTTTTCCTGAGAATTCCATCGCAGGGAGGTGGCTTCGAGGGTTCTCTCGGAATCGCCCGAGCTCCCTTGCCAGTTTTTTTGCCGTCGCTTCGTTGGCTTGTTTTGTCCCTCGCATCCTCGCCCGCGTCTTTTTCTGACCGGGAAATTCCACTTTGGACGGTGCTGGCAAAAAGGGTCCCTCAACCTAACCGGCTCCGTGGTGTGGTTTGAGACCTTCGCGTGAAAGTCCTCATGTTGTTGGCCGCGCTCGCCTCATCATGGCGACGGTGACACTGCTTGGAACCGCTCAGGACGGCGGGCGCCCTCAACCGGGCTGCCGTCGGTCATGCTGTGCCGACCTTGGCCCGACCGATGTTCGGCATCCAGTGAGCCTCGGCATCACCGACGAAACAGGCCAGGGCCACCTCATTGAGGCGTCGCGAGCTCTCGGAGAACAGTTGACCATTTGGGGGCATCCGCCCCTCAAATCAGTTATGCTGACCCATGCTCATTTTGGGCATGTTGACGGATTGGGACTCTTCGGCCGAGAGACATTGAACGCCCGGGGCCTTGCGCTCTATGCTTCGGCTTCCATGCTTTCGCTTGTTCAAAACACACCTCACTGGGCACAGATGGTTGCGCAAGGCGTGTTCACGACAATGGCGGCAACCTCTGGAAACGTCCAGCACCTCTCTCCAGAGGTGAGTTTTGAACCCGTTCAAGTTCCTCACCGAGCCGAACTTTCTGACATGCATGCGTTCATCGTTCGTGGCCCGAGTCGGGCTGTCCTTTTTCTCCCAGACCATGACCGTTGGGACGACACACTCTACCTCCATCAAGCCCCCACCATTCGCAGCTGGCTTACCTCTCTTCGGGTTGATGTCGCTCTGGTCGATGGAACATTTTGGAACGCCAACGAACTCCAAGGCCGAAGGCAGGACGAGGTCCCTCATCCAACGGTCAGCGAAACACTCGAACGGCTAGGCCCCCGTGTTGATGGCGACCCTGAAGTCGTGTTCATCCACCTCAACCACACCAATCCTCTCCACGATCCCTCTTCAACAGAGCATCAAGCCGTCATCGACATGGGTTGGGCCGTTGGCGAACAGGGAATGAACTTCACGTTGTGAGTGGAGTCATGCCGCTGGGCTGGAACACGAGCAGCGTGAGCGTCACCGTCACGGTTTCACTTGAATCTCCACCGAAGCCCCACCCATTGTTGGCTTCGAGGGTGACGTCCATGTTCAACGTCCCCATCATTTCAGGCGATTTTCCAAGCATGTTGAGGACGGTGATGAGTTCATCTTCCGTACCGTTGAGGGCGTAATCGCCTACGCCCGCCGCATAGTCCTGCAATTCAGCGTTTGGAACAATGCTTCCGACAACCGTGGTGGTGTCGCATCCATTTGTGCTTCGCTCCGCATCATCGCTCTCCGAGAAAGGACCGGCAAGCGCGGTGTAATCTGGATTCGTGATGATGTCATCGCATGCCGCCGTACCCGTCTCGCCTGTGTCGCTGTAGGCGATGGTGAGCGTTGCGGCAAGAACAGCGGTCATGGATTCATCGAGGGTGACACTGAAGGTTTGCGTCGTCCCGTCGTCAAGGCTCAAGCTCTCCGATTGGGTCCACTCGCTCACGGTATAGCTCAATTGATAGGGGTTGTTTCCGGAAACCTCGCTGGCATCTGGCGCCATGGTGTAGTACGTGCCTTCCAATGCCCCGAAGAGCACCAGAACGACGACGGCGCCGATGGTGGTGATGCGCTGCGTAGGTAGGCTGTACCGCCCGAAAGGTTCGGGGTTGGAATCTGACCGTCTCCAACACAAAATGAAGTGCGTCGCAAAGGCTGAACTCATGGCGGGAATGGACGGGAAGATGTCTTCACCCCACGGGCTTAAACTCCAGACGATAACGGCGCTTAGAGCAGCGACCATCATCCAAATGGTGTGTTCGGTGTCAGGCTCATACCCCATCATGCGAATCAGCAGGAGCGGCACGAAGATGCCGCCCAAGCCGTACACGGCGAGCACCACGAGGGCAAAGACCGAATCTCCGAAGCCGGGGAATTGCTGCCCCACGAGGGCGATGAGGGTGGCAAACACAGCGACGACCATGGTCACAATTTTCGTGGTCTTGTGGTCCTGACTCCATTCGGGTTTCACATCGTCGGTGATGGCCGCAGTACATGCGAGGACTTGGCTGTCAGCCGTCGACATGGTGGCGGCAAAGATGGAGGCGAGAATAACACCGGCAAGGAAGGGGTTGAGCACCTCCATGGCCAAGAGGGGCAAGCCATCTTGGGCTTGAGAGGCATCCAGGTCGAGGAAGATGGCACGGCATGCCAATCCGATGATGAACATCAGGACGATGAACGGGGTTTGCCAAACAAAGAACCAGACAGCGGCTTCTTTGCGGTCTTTGTCGTCTTTGAGCGTCATCACGCGAGACACCACTTGCGGCTGGCCCGCTACGCCCAAACCTCCAAGGAAAAATGCGCCAATCCACAGCGTGACGCCAAAGGTGAGGTCGGCGGGAAGAAGGTTCACCATTCCAGGGTCTGCCGCTTCGAGTGCTCCATGCAGGCCGGAAAACCCACCCACTTCTGAAACAGCGACATAACACAGAATGCTCGACCCGACGATCATCACACACGATTGCGCTGCGTCCGTCCAAATTGAAGCGCGGATGCCGCCGGCATAGCAGTAGGCCACGACCAGCACGAAACCGATGAGGATGCCCACCACTTCTGACCAACCGAGCATGGCGCGAAGAGCAACGCCACCGGCCACAAGTTGCGCGGCTGCGTAGATGGCAAGGAACGCCACTGAAAGGATGCCCGCTAATTTCGCTTCAGGAGCACCTCTTGTTTTCGAAACGAGCGAAGAAAGTGAACGAACGCCCCGCTCCGATCCTTCTTTTTGGATGAATTTGTAAAGCCATATCCAAGCAACGGCTTGGCCCAACGTCGAGACAACACCAATCCATATGCCCGAATATCCCTGTACGAAAATGAAACCGATGAAACCGATGAACATGTAGCCGGAGTTCCAGGTGCTGACAGCGCTGAGGGCAGCCAGCGCTGGATGCATGCCGCGACCTGCGACCAAGTAGTCGTCCGTCGTGTCTTGTTTGACGCGCATTGAGGCGAGGCCAACACCAGCGAAGAACCCCATGAACAGCAGGAAGGAGAGAAGGAGCACAAGTTCATCCGAAAGCCCGAACATATTCCTCACTCCTTTTTCCAACGAAGCATCGCCTTCTCTTCAACCTCACCCGTGCTTGCTGGGAAAACGAGGCAGTTCAACCGCCCCCCTTCTTCTTGTGCAAGGTCTCCAAGGGTGGTGGTTACGATCGATTGGTTCGCCGTCCCCATGTCTGAACACAACACAACGGGGATGGTGTCAAAGGGTTGTTGGAGGTAGAAGTCGGTGGCCATTCGACGCAAAGCCACCCCTTCGGCTTCTTGGGGCTGCATCCCGTCGTCTGCGTCCTGAAGTTTTTCCCACATGAGGCGCATGGATTGTACGGCGTCCGCCGGGCGCATGGGCCGCTGATCGCCCGTACCAAGGCCCGTAGGGTCGAGGTCCAACAGGGCAAGAGTGTGAAGATGTTGTTCTCGATTCATCGCTAAGATCTCCAACGGTGAGGTCGCAATCCAATCTCCATAGGGATACGTCAAGGTCGTTTGCCGCCCAAATTTGTAATTCGAGAGGCCGATGGCCCCAGTGACCACCGTCGTGATGGAGACGCCATGGATCACCGCGCAGTCAATGCCGGCATCCACCGCGCGCAGCTGCAGGTCAACATGGGTGGTGGCCTGGAGCGGGTCACCCACCACGAGCAGAGCAACGAGGGATTGTTTGGCGAGCGTAAACAACTCATCCGGGTCTTCGACCTCGGGGCGCATCACGCGCTCAATGGGCCCCACGCTTTCTTCAAGCCGCTTCAACTCGTCATCGGGCCACAGTGCGGTGTAGGCTTCGTACCGCCGATGGTCGGCAGCGCCGGCAGCTTCCTGAGCCTCCACGGTCATCCCTTCAAGCGACCCCAATCCCAGGCCAATCAACAGCAAGCCTTTCTCGGGGAGTGCGTCGGATTTGGAATCTGTTGCCGCCATGCTCAAACCCCCGAAGCGCTTGGACAGGGCGAGGGCCATGCGTCATTTGAGCGTGCCGAGGGACCAAACACAGGTTTGGTTGGAGCGTTGCAAAGCAAACGGATGGCTTGGAGCGTCCGGCGTTCTTCCGTTGAGCGAAGGCCGACGTGGCGTGCCACTCAACGAACACGCGCCTCTCAATGGGGACGCTTGCTGGGAAGGATTGACACTGATCGATGCTCCGCCCAAAGCGCCGGGTCCAAGGCATTGGAGGGAACGCCTTCCCAGCAACCTCCAAACCCTTCCCGATTCGATTTGGCCTTCGTCCTATGAGGTTCAAGGCGATGTTCTCCTCGTGAAAGTGGAAGACGATGTGTCACCCTACGCTCATGACATGGCGAAAGCGATGATTGAGCAGATGCCAAGCGTCCGAATCGTGTGCGCGGATGAGGGCGTAATAGGTGATTTCCGCGTTCGCGACCTTCGAACACTTGCCAGCCGTGATGGTAGCCAACATACGGCCACCACCGTCCGTGAGCATGAATTCATCATTCATGTTGACCCGGGTGAAATCTACTACTCTGCACGGTTATCGAAGCAGCGCTTGAACACTTACGAGGCGTTGCAAACGTTCCAAGAACGGCTGGGCCACCCCTTGGTTGTGGCTGATCCTTACGCTGGCGTCGGTCCTGCTTTCCCCCTCTTGTTGAACCACAAAGGCCTCCTCTCCGGATACTTGGCCGGCGATTTAAACCCAAAAGCGGCTGCGTTACTGGAGACGAACCTTCATCACTGGACCAGGAAATCAACCCTTTCTTTTTCACCCTCGGTCGCGATTTGCAAAGATGCACGAACATGGAAAGAGGATGAGCGCCTTCGTGAAAAGGCCAACGTGGTGCTGGTGAACCTGCCTCATCACAGTTTTGACCATCTTCCTGACCTGTTTCCTCTCTTCATCCACTCAGGACTGGGGCTTTTGCGGGGGTGGGCCATCATTGAACGCACCTCCCTCAACGATTGCACTGCGCAACTTGAAGCGATGGTTGAGGCAGCGGGGGGAACACCATGCGACACGCTGGTTTCAGAGGTTAAAGGGTTCTCGACCTCGAGGTGTTTCGTGGTGTTTCAATCAACCATCGTGTGGGATTGAAGCGTTCAATTCATCAAGCACCGATGGCTCGGGTTGCTCATGGAGAACATCGTGAAGTGCACGTGCGGGGCGAGCATCAACATCGCTGGCATTCCTCCACGACGGGACGGAATCAAGGTTTGGTGCCGAGTTTGCGGGTCCATCACGGTTCATCGACGCTGAACAGTTCTCAGTGAACCACAACGGCCAGCACGTTTCACGAATCAACGTTCATCGGCATGTTGATGGTCGTTCCTCATCCACATCAATTGGAGTGAGGACCATGTCGGACAGGCCGCTTGTGATTGATGTCGTGGACAATGGAGGCCAGTGGACGCACCGAGAATGGCGCATGCTTCGCTATCTCAAAGTGGACACACAGATCATCGACAACACCACGCCGGTGAGTGAACTGCGAGAACTCGACGGTCTCATCCTGTCCGGCGGCGCGGCGCGGGTTGGCCTGACCGGTGAGTTGGGCAATTGCGGGGCTTATTTGGAATTGGACATCCCCATCCTTGGCATCTGCGCAGGCCATCAATTCATGGCCAGGCACTACGGTGGAGACGCCCGGGAATCCCCCGAGCCTGAGTTTGGAGCCATGGAGGTAGAATTGATTGAAGGCGGCGGGACAATTTTCGCGGGAACCAATCAAACTCAAACGGTCTGGGAATCGCACAACGATGAGGTTCATGTCGTCCCAGATGGCTTTTTTATCACGGCGGGAAGCCCTTCATGCTGTCTCTTATACACATCTCCGAGCCCACGAGACCGCTGATAATC
>CAXHCG010000005.1:0-29840 GCA_964014905.1 uncultured Candidatus Poseidoniales archaeon
CAGATGTGTATAAGAGACAGATCCGCATCAGCGTGCGAACCAATCCATCCACGAGGTCTTCAATCCATTCGGCTCCCATTTGCCACAATTGTCCTTTTTCCCTGGCCTGGCGGGCCAGTCTGTCAAGCGAAAGTCGGACGGTGACGTGGGCGGTGTGTTCAAGCCGCTCCAATCCTTCAAGAGCGATGTCCATTCGTGTTGTCTGGCTCTCAAACGGGAGACCAGCAACGGCGAGCACAATCGCACCGGATTGGCGGGCCTGGCGGGCAAATTCGTGAGCGGCACCGGTTCCAACACCCCCACCGAGGCCGGCGAGGAGAATCACGAGCTCGGTGTTCTCCAAAAGTTGGTTCGTGATTGTGCTCAGCCCTCGCATTCGTTGTTCAGCAAGCGGCGGCAAGGCAGCGCATCCCACGCTGTCCAAGGCGTGCCCGAGGCGCAGCACATGCACGTCGTCTCCCGTTTTGAAACTTGAATCGTCGGCGTCGATGAGGGCCAAATGAGCACTGCCAAGGCATTTTTGATGGGCCTGGTGGGCCCATGAACACCCAATGCCTCCGACTCCTGCAATCAGAATGTTGGAGGAGTCCATTATGACGACGATGTACGCCATCTCAATGAACTTTGGTGTGCGCATCTAGTCGATGTAGCGGAGGTATCGGCGACGGGCATCCCTCGCCCAAGCATTGTCGGGCTCGAGGGCCAAGACGCGGTCGTAGTACTCAACTGCGGTCTTGAACTCCGACAAATGACGACCGTACAAATGGCCGAGGTTTGAGAGCACCGGTATGCATTCAGTGTCCTTTTCCAGCATGCTGAGTAGGAGTTCTTCGGCTTTTCCGAGCGAGCCTTTCAACATCAAATCTTCTGCCTCGTCGAGTTCTTGGAGCTGGTCCTCTGAGAGGTCGTAGGTGTTGTCAAAGGCGTAATTTGGCATGGTGCTCTGTTGAGTCGAACCGCCCCAAACCCATGAAGTCTTCTCTGCGAATTTTGGTGGGTTGACAAGGTGATAAATAGCGGGCCGAAAATCTTCCAAAAAACGCAACACTGCGCCGCAACTAAACTGGCGTTTTTCTGACAATGTTTAAGGAGTCCTTGCAGGTCGGAAAGATTGCAAGGGTGAGACTATGCAAAGATCTTCTCGATTACCGCGTACAGCCTTGCTTGCGCTGGTCGGGGTACTGCTTCTTCTTCCCACCCTCGCTTCGTCCTATCCCGGCGGCATCGGGGGGCCCCAATCGCACCAGGGCTCAACCGGGCAGGTTGACATCGATGACGTGGCCAAATCCGGGTGCCTTTGCCACAATGAAGTCGCCGACAATGCTGTTCAAGTCATTCTTGACGACGTGCCGTTCGCTTACGTTGCTGGTGAAACCTACACGTTTCATCTCCAGTTGATCGGCGGCCCGGACGCAGGAGGTTCCTACACCGGTGGCTTCTCCATGCGTGTTTCACTTGGCACCCTCGCCAGCGATGCTGCCCAAAACTGGGAGATCGACGGGGCGCTCGACGAGCAAACCCTCACCCACACAGAAGCCTCTGCTGCCAACCAAGAGCGCTCTTGGGTGTTCGATTGGACCGCTCCAGAAGCCGAATCAGGGACGGTCAACTTCTGGATTGTCGGAAACTCGGTGAACGGCGACCAACTTCCAGGTGTCGAAGACCGCTGGAATCAACTCAACTTTGCACTCAACGAAGGCGACGAGGCCTCCGCTGCCATGGGCACACGGACCCTCTTTGCCGGGGATGGAAACGTGAGCCCTCCAGAACCTGCTCACCACGGAGTCGACCTCCACCACATGGGCGCTAAACTCCGTGCTCACTGGCTTGGCCTGCTCGGCTTTGGCGCCGTGATTGGCGTTGTTGTCTTCGCTGGCCTCCTGCTCCGTTATGGTTTCTCAACGTCCTACAAAGGCCGCAGCAATCAACTGCGCCTGCGCTACAAACTGATGCGACGAGGTGATCAATGATGGACGACACAATCACGACACTGCTTCGGGGTGTCGCCGACGGAAGCATTGCGGTTGACGATGCGAGGACGGCGCTCGAGGGCGCTGAACTCACGGAGGAGGAGATGGCGACGGCGATCGACCACGGTGTGTTCAACGTCGCTGAACCAGGGACCATTGTCAGCGCATCATTGGCTCCATCGGGCGCTTCTTACCTCACGATGTTCTTCCTCGCTTGGGGCCTCTTTTGGATTTGCTACTGGAGTTTTTCAATGATTTACGGCTTGGCCAAAGGCTGGGATCAACAACAATTGTCCTTCCACCTCGCCATGACCATGACCACCCTCATCATGGTCGGCATCATCTACCTCAAATTCATTCTTCCCGATACCATCATCGTGAAGCATGCTCAAAGCAAATTCATCCCAGAACACCAAAAGGACTGGCGGGAGTACAAGTGGTGAGGCAACATGGCGCGTGAATACGATCTCAAGCCTGCACCCAGCAACGACGCTGGCAGCATGGGCGGCAGCACGACGTCCATCAACCGTCGTCAGTTCCTTCGCTACGGTTTCAACACCGCTGCTGGCGTGCTCGCCGCCTCCATCGGTATGCTCGGGTTTGCAGCCATTCTGCTTCCACCAGGCGGCGGCGGTGGTGGAGACCTCGCCGTTAATTTCTGGGCCAAAGGACGTGAGGACGAAGCGTGGTACGGTGCCAAGCATCTGCAACCCATGACCAAAGCCGACTTCGTAGCCGAAGCCGCCAGTTCCTCCACCGGTACCGCCGGTGCTGCGGGCGTGTGGAACGGCGTTCCGGTCGTCGTCAACTACGTCACCCACTCAAAATACGCTGGGACACCTGAATCCAACGGCAAGGCTCGCTTCCAGTTTATGGAAGGCTACGACGAGACTGGAAAATACGTCGGCCACTTTGAAGATCTCGCCGAAACTGATCCTCGTCTCATGCCTTCCGATGACCTCATCATGGTCTTTGGCCGGTGCACCCACCTGTGCTGCATTCCAGGGTGGCAACTCGTGTCGAATTCTTTCACAGAAGACTCTTGGACGCCAGGCGGTGGCGACGACGGTGGCACCAAGATGTTCTGCATTTGCCACTCCTCTCGGTTTGACCCGACTGCGCTTGAGATGAACACCAACCGGAACCGCTCAAACGGAGCCACGTTCAACTACGCTGGTATTCGGCGAGCGGGCGGCCCTGCTCCGGTTGGTCTCCCCATCATCCCGATTCAGCTCAATGGCGACGTCATTGAAGGGCTAACCGACTACGTGGATTGGTACACGTACTGTGATTGAGGTGATACGATGACAACAATGTTCTGGATTCTTTGGTTCTTTATTGCCTTCTTGGTGCTCCTCGTGGCGTTCACCCTCCGCAAGGAGAACGAAGAAATGCCTCGAAGAGACATTCTTCGAGCGGTTGAATCAACCGGCAAAATGGGTGTGGCTGAACGTTCGTTTTTGTGGGTGTTTTCTTGGCTTGACACACGTTTCCGTCTCCAGGATTACTGGAACATGTCCAAGGGTGCTTACTACAACATGCACCGTCAAATGCCACTCACCCACGCTGAGAAGTACAAGTTGCGAATCATCTGGTATTGGTATCCGCTCTACTGCCTTGGCGGTATTTCCTTCCTTTCCTTCATCATCCTCGTTCTGACGGGGACCGTGCTGGGCATCTACTACGTCCCGGGTGGAGAAGGCGATCCTTCTCCTGCCTATGCCAGCATGCAATACATCATGACCGAACTGCCGTTTGGATACATTCTCCGAGCGGTCCACCACTGGACGACCCACTTCATGGTGGCCAGTGTCTTCCTGCACATGTGCCGTGTCTACTTCACTGGCGCTTACCGAAACCCACGTGAGCTCAACTGGCTCATCGGTGTCGCCCTCATGGCGCTCACCATTGTGTTCGGTTACTCGGGGTACCTCCTTCCATGGGACAGCCTCGCTTACGGTGCTGCCATCATCGGCATCAACCTCGCGAACTCAAGCCCACTTGTTGGAAAATACATCGCCACGTTGCTCTTTTCCGGTTCAGAGTTGACTCCGCTCACGGTGACTCGAATGTACTTCATTCACGTGTTCATCCTGCCAGTCATCGTGACCACGCTCATCATTATTCACTTGTTCATCGTTTGGGTTCAAGGTATTGCGGAGCCGCATTGATAAAGGGGGAGAGAAAATGGGACTGATTGACAATTTTGGCAGGGTTGCCTCCATGTACATGGAGGAAAAAGAAAACCTTCAGAAGGCAGAAGAGAAGCGTAAGCGAACGCGTACAGGTCACGGTTTTTGGCCTCACGAAGTGCTGCGTGACAGCATCATTTTCGCTTCGATGCTTTCCATTCTGCTGTTCTATGCATGGCTGATTCCACCACCGCTTCACGGCGCCGCTGACCCCTACGCACAAGCTGGTTTCGTGTTCCCTGACTGGTACGTGTTGTTTTCGTACGGTTATCTCCGTTGGGGAGAATACCTGCCCCAATTTGTGGTCCCTACCGGATTTGTCGGCGAGATTGTCGGGCAGCCCATGTTCCCATGGAACGCTGCCTGGTGGGGCGCTGCTCTGACCGGCATCCCAGTCGGTATTCTCGCTCTACCACCCTTCCTTGGTGGACGAGAAAAGCGCCCGGTTGAAGACCCGTGGTTTGCTGCAGCGGGTGCCGTCTATCTGGCTCACATCTGGTTCATTTCGGTGTTCTCCATCAACATCTTCCTTGAGTTGTACGGGAAAAACCGTTCAGACTTCTGTAAGCTGGATTCACACGGAGACTTGTTGTGCGGTACTCGTGAACCGTGGATAGCGGAAGTGTTCAACTCAATACCTTGGGTCATGACTGGGGTGCTGATGTGGATCTGCATCTATTTCATTGGACGTGGGTTGCTCATCAAGGCATGGGGGACGGGCTTCACGCTCGCTAAGAGCCGACAACTCTTGGTTGGTGCCCTTCTCATCTCCTCCGCCGCCACGGTGGCGACCTTTGACACCTACGACAGAGGGTTCTGGGAAGCAAAAGGTTTGCTCACCATCAAAGATTATGGCGAACTCGAAGCCATGCGCACACAACCAAGCGACGTCCATGTTCATGACGTCAATGAATTCACTGACGATCGGGGATGGTCAGAGGACGGTGTTGTCCCCACCACTGCCTGGTTGGGATGGAACATCTATCAGCCAGCTCGGTACATCATTACTGATTTTAACGATGCGAACGGCCATCAAGACGCTGCTAACGGGATAAATGCGGCTACCGGAGGTACAACCTTCAACGGTGGAGATGGATTTACGACAACCGATACTTTCACCATCACGGAAGACACAACCTACTTCCCTGAAGGCCATCCCGACGAAGTGACCACACTCACCACGGACTTGGGCTGTGAATTCCGTTCCAGTGAGCGGAAGATCGACGGCGTATCCACTCAGGACATGGTCGCCACCACACTCACCGTCACCGACGGCGCCGGAAAGGAAATTGTGTCGTTTGCGAACTGTGAAGGCGCTACCGTCGAAATGTCGGTTGGAACCTACACGTACACCTACGAAGTTGTGGCGAGTGGTGCCTTGGCGCTCAACGACAGCATCACCACCGAGACAGCCTTCACCATTGCCTCCTACCAACCGCTCTTGGTCTGGAATGAAAATGCGCCTGCTGGCCTTGCCGGCTACACGGTGAACTTGAGCAACGCAGGAGAAATGGCTCTCGGAGGTTCTGCTTACTCGTACATCGAGAACCCAACCTACCACCAAAATCCAAAGTCCCTTGACGCCAAATTGACGTACGCCATGTTCATCCCCTGTGTGACCTTTGGTGCACTTGTCTTCGTTCTCCTCCGCTACATGGCCCGTGGCTATGAGTTCGAGATGAACAAGTGCTACGGCTGCGACTTGTGCGACGATGCTTGTCCCGTGCGTCTCTTCAACGGTGGAGACAAACTCAACATCATCTACAACTCGTGGAACAACGAAGACGACGGTGTACCGCTGTATTCCTGCCTGACCTGTACCGCTTGTACCAATGCATGCCCTCAACTGGTTGACTACGACTCCTACGTGGACATTCGTCGCTCACTCATCGTCGGTGGACCTCAAGCAGAGATACCCCACACCGTCCTTCAAGCCGTGTTGAACGCTGAAGCTGACGAAGCAGCGGACATTGACTTCATCGCAACTGAAGACTACCCCATCACCTCGAACATCGGCTACTATCCCGGTTGCGTGGACTACCTCGACCAGGAAATGGTGTTCTCTCACGTGAACGAGGGCACCATGAACCTTGGCGATAGCACCACGGCAGCCTTCACGCTCTTTGAAGAGATGGAAACCGATGTGTCCTACCTCGGTCGTGATTTCCTCAAGTGCTGTGGCCACGACCAAAAGTGGCAAGGCTTGGACGAGGTCTTTGAGAAGCTCAAGGCTTACAACCAGCGCAAGATCAACGAATCTGGCATCGACACCTTGGTTTCGTCTTGTGCAGAATGTTTCCGGACCTTCGCCCGAGATTACGAACTCGAAGACGTGAAGGTCATGCACACAACGGAATTCCTCATCGAGCAGGGCTTCGACATGAACCTCAAATCAGAAGAAACCACGGTGACATACCACGACCCTTGCCGACTTGGACGCCAAATGGGCATCTACGAAGAACCTCGCGAACTCATCAACGCCGTTGAAGGTGTGGAAATCGTTGAGATGGAGCACAGCGGAGAAGACGCCATGTGCTGTGGTGTTTCAAGCATGATGTCCTGCAACGAGAATGCTCGCTCTCTCCGTGTGACCCGCATGGAAGAAGTTCGAGCCACCGGCGCCGATACAATGCTGACCTCATGCCCCAAGTGTGTGTCTCACTTTGAATGTTTGAAGTTTGAAGGAGATGAAGCCTATGCTGACATCGAGATCCTCGACGTTGTTTCCTTCCTAGCACGCCAGGTGAATGAGAAAAAGAGCACCTTGGCTTCTGAACCAAGCCCCGTTGAGAACGTGAAGGCTTGAGCCGAGGATGGCTCAACGTTTATTTCACGACATTGGGTAGAACGGCACATGGTCGTCGTTGAATGTCCCCATTGCGATGAGGACATAGAACTCCCTGACACGGCCGAGGGGTTGTTTGAATGCCCCCATTGCGATGAAGAATTCGAGTGGGGTGACCAAAGCCGTCAGACGGACGATGGAATGGTTCAATCCAGGGACTTCTGGATCGGTCTGCTCGTTCCGTTTCTAGCGACGTGTTGTGGCTTGGCCCTGTCCGTCATTCTTGTGGGCGATACGCTGGATGTTCTTCTTTGGGTATTTCTTTCCATCTTGCTCTGCCCGATGTTGGCTCTCGGAATTGGGGTTTACGGGTACATCAACACGCGTCCGCTCCTGTGGGTTGGAGCCGGTGTGTCGTTTGCAGTTTCGTCTGCGCTGTGCCTCTTGTTGCTCATAGGATGGCTCTAAAAGACGCCCGTTCAATCCTCATTCTCGTCTTCTTCGTTCATGCCGACGATTTCATAATTTGAGGGGAACAAAGCCACGGCTACACCGGCGACGAGGGAAAGGAAGCCCCACGTGAACTGCTGCTGAACGAAGAGGAGTTCCAAGGCCAACACGACGAGTATAAGGCCGCCAATGTTTGACGTCCAGACCAATGTCTTGAACGTTGAAAGTGTGACGCCTTCCGTTCCTGGTTTACGATAGGGTCCAAATTCGCCTCCAAAGCGTTGGGCCGTTGCTTCTTTTCCTTTTTTGGACATTGAAACACCTCATCGGTCGATCATTGTGATGGCGTCGGTCGGGCAAGAGAGAACGCAGAGGCGGCAACCGGTGCAATCATCACGGAGAATCTTCGCTTTTCGGTTGCTTTCAACCGACATGAGCGGGCTGATGACATCAACGTGGTACAGGTCAATGGCGTCGTCGTCGCAAACGATGGTGCACTGATCGCAGCCAATGCACTTTCGTTCCGCCACAAAGGCGACCGTTCCCTCTCCGCCTTTTGTTTGCGCTCGCTGCTCGCCACGCTGCCGATTGAGGGCGGTTCGGATGCGCAGGGCCTCTTTTGACCGGCGCTTTCGCAACTCGTCGACCCCGGTCATGGTACTACCTCCAGCGGTGGTTCTCCTTCAAACTTGGCAACGCATAGGTTCACCAGAACATCGCCAAAACAGTAGAAGGCCCCGACCAAAAGGGGAGGGTTCCAAGCGGTGAGTCCGGTCCACGGCACTTCAGAGGCCCATGTCCAGTTTCCGAGGTAGGTACCCCACAGTTCCATCGCCAGTGCAGCCCAAGCCATGGCGGCGTACAAACGAGGTTGAGGTCCCCACTTGGTAAACCCAAGTACCAGTAACAACATCACGACCCCGGAGGTATCACCGCCGGTCCAAGCTCCATAGGCCACAAGTGGGACAAAGGGAAGCAAGGCTGGCATGGCCATGCTTTTTTGCATGCGCAAGGCGGCACGCCGGCCCAAATCAAACAGGAAGTAATGGCCTGCTGGGACGAAAATTGGCATGAAATCACGTTGGTATTCGTAAACGAGCCAGACCTCTGAGAAAAACAACTCCATTGGGGTAGCCAAGGCGACAACCGTCAACATCTCAATGCGTTCTTTTCGACCGGTGTACGCATAGATGAATCCGAAAACGCCCCAACACCAAACGTTCACCGGCCATTCGGCCGTGTGGTCGGGGAGAATTCCACCTGCTCCAGTTGCAGAAATCCACAGCCCAATGGCGATGGTGCTCACGTATAGCCCCACGCGCTGATTCAAGATTTGGGGAGAGGACATCGGCGCTCACTCTGCTGCATTGGAATTTGGCTTGTGGTTTTTCCACGCCTTCGCTTCGGCTCCCATGGCGACCATGCTAAGTTCTGCCACCAAGGCATGCCATCCGTGCGCTTGTTCAATGTAGGGGTTCTCTGAATCCTCATAGTTCTCAAAACGGGCGCTTGGCGAATTGAGGTTGTCCATGTCCGACTTCTTCCCGTTGATTCGGTAAAACCACGACGCTGCTTCCCCATCAACCAGATAAACAACGGGTTCAAGGGTTTCTCCCGCTTCGGTAGCGAGGGCTGTCGGAATGCCTTCTTGAATCAAGAAATTCTCTACATCAGCCCCACCTTTCGCATAGCGAAGTCTGTTGGCTTTCCGGTTTGAAAGGTTGAGAATTTGGTCGCCAGACGTCAGCATCATGACTCCAAGCCCGTAGGTCCCACTGTCGTTCTTGATGACAACGGTCGGCTCACGTTCTATGCCCAAGGAGCGGTATTTCTGTCGTAGGTCATCGAGGAAACCGTCGATTTCTTCCGCCAGCTTCATCCTGCATGTTTCCTCCGTTAGGCATTTGTTTTCTGAAACGAACCAATCTGGCATGAGGTGCCACGGATCGATTTCAATCAGCGCGGCGATTTCCTCCACGTAAGGCTTCAAGGCTTCGTAATGTTGAGATTTCCTTCGGCGGTACCACCCCATGTGGGGAGGCGGGGTGATGTTTGCGCTTTGAATCCCTGGAATGTCTCCTTCCGTCAAATCATTGTTGAGAAGAATCAAATCGGGAACTTTGCCATCAACCGTCAATTCATCATCGTCATTCAATTCAACTTCTTGGAGGACGAGCGGGCCAGAGATTCCATTCATGGCGTGTAGACCGTTGAGGTCGGGTGAGCCGACCGTGCAAACGAAACCCGCTTCTTGGATCATCGTTTTGATGCTTGAGATGTTTTCCGCATAGCCCTGATTTCGAGTGTGGCTTTCCGGGTAGATGTGCACCCAGCGACAAGCGGGGTGCGACCGTTTCACATGCTCTTTGAACAAGAGAGACAATTCAACCATGTTTTCCTTGGAAACGTTGTTGAAACCTGCAGGAAAATGGTTGGCGTCAACCACACAAATTTTCCAGCCAGCGTCGCGCACGTCCACACTTCCATAAATCGGAATGGCCACTTCGCTTCTCTTCGTTTTCATCCAAGCGGTGATTTCTTGCCGCTTGCTTTCCAGCATTTCGTTTAAGTCGCGCAAATTCATGGTGAAATCACCTCACTGATGAGGGCATCAATTGATCGATTTTTCTTGCGATGGCCTTCTTTGCTAAGGTGGAGCGCCTCAAATAAGCCAAGTCCCAAGGCCAACTCTTCTTGTCCTTTGAGGACGGATGCCCAAGGACGATAGTGGTCGAGCAATTCTTCGGTTTGGGACCGACGTTCATGCAAAAACCGCTCGAGGAGGGTCGGAGAGGTGGCTCTTCCCGCTGGAAGTTTTGGTCGCCGGACAATTTCTTTGGGAAGGCCGGTTAAATCCGCTGCCTGACGAAGGGCAGCCTTCTCTTCTCGCCCCTCCATTCGTTTCCAATTC
This sequence comes from uncultured Candidatus Poseidoniales archaeon, assembly GCA_964014905.1. Classification (GTDB taxonomy): domain Archaea; phylum Thermoplasmatota; class Poseidoniia; order Poseidoniales; family Poseidoniaceae; genus Poseidonia. Next base: position 10,309 of record CAXHCG010000005.1, read on the forward strand.
GTCGGGAGGTCGTAGGATGCCTCCCGGTGGGTCTTGCCGAGGAACGGAACCCTCACCTCCAACGAATGAGCCATGGAATGGCGGTCCACCAATCGGAGTTGAAAGTTGCTGAGTTGTCCGTGCTCAAGCTCAAAGTTCAACATGGTTTCAAGGTCGTTGGTCACCGCCTTCGGGTCGTGCGATGAACGGTACCATCCCTCTTCTTTTCTGAGGTTTCCAGAAGTAAGGGCCTTTTGGAGAGGCTTTGGGAGGGCTTCCATTCGCTGGTTCAGTTCTCTCCCATGATGTTGGAGTTGTCCGTAGCGTGGGTAACCAGCATGCAGTTCATCGGCTCCTTGTCCGCAGAGCCCAACTTTGACATGGTTGGCCATGTGCTCAAACAAGGGATGGAAGAACATGACGGTCACGTCAGCATCCTCGCCGTGCCACGCAAGTTGAGGGAGGCGTCGGTCGAAAGCCTCTTCCTCCAAAAGGTGCTGATGGTGAACGAGGTCGTGGTGCGAAGCCACCAATTCGGCCGCTTTCCAATCAGGATTGTCCTCACTTTCTGCGACGGTCCAACATTCGGGCACGGGTTGTCCGGCGCGTTCGGCCGCTTCGTTGGCGACCGCAGCCACCAAGCTTGAATCAAGTCCTCCCGAGAGGACAATGCCCACAGGAACGTCTGACATCAAACGTTGCTGAACGCCATCAACAAAACTTTCGAGGAGATTTGAGGCGTGCATGGACGGGTGCCACTCTTTCGCTGGATGAAGTACCTGGCGCTCAATGTCCGATGAATCAACGAGGACGGCTTCCCCTCGCTCGTTGACTGACCAGCGCTCGACGGTTCCCGGGCGAACTTGGTGAACGCCCTTGAGCAGGGTCGTTCCGTCGAGTGGGTATTCCCATACGAGCCTCGCCGCCATGGCCACTTCATCGATTTGAGGTTGGTAGTCCTCATGGGCGTGGAAGGCTTTCACCTCACTGGCGAAAAGCAGTGAACCGTTCACCATGGTTCGGTTTAGCGGCTTAATGCCCATCGGGTCTCGAGCGAGAATCAATTCGTTCGAATGAGGGTCCCACAGGGCCAGAGCATACATTCCGTCAACGTTCGCCAGCCATGCAGCGTGGTCTTTGGCAGACAGGGTCGTTTTTTGGCGTCGTTTGGCCGCTTGGTGGGTCGCCAGAATGGATTCCGTGTCACCCGTTGTCTTGAATGGATAACTCAGTTGCTTGTCACGGAGGTCTTGGTGGTTGTAGATCTCGCCGTTGAGAACGAGGACATCTCCTTCAACCCCGGTCATTGGCTGCTGGCTTGATCGAAGGTCCACAATTGAGAGTCTGGCGTGAGCAAACCCGACCTGTTCGCCAATGTAAACATCGTTTTCATCCGGACCCCGGTGATTCTGCAACCGGTTCATTCTATGGAGCATGTTTGCATCGGGGTGTCCCAACACGCCGGCGATGCCACACATGCAGCAACTACGGGGCAGTCCCTTTTGAATGAATGTTCAAAATCAGGGCTATTTGGTTACCAAAGTGGATAACGGAACATGACCACCACGAGAAGAACGATGGCGAGGGCAAAGGCCATTCCATAGGCGATTTGGGGTGGGTCGGAGTTCTTGGGTTCATCTTCCATGTCCTTCACTGTTTCCAACCACAGGAAACCACCATTTCAACGTATTGAATCCACGGGCTCCAAATCAATTGCTTCACGTCATAACGAGCGCGAACGGTTCCAACAGCAGCACGAGGGCGAGTGGAATCAACAGCATTGTGGCGTTGTCGTCGATGTAGGTCAATCGGGGCCACTCGGAAATCATGCATACCGGGGCAAGGAGCAGAGCCATCCAGACGGGTGTTCCAAATTGCAGGGAGCAGAACAACCAGATGGCCAAGAGAAGAACGGTAGAATACATCATGACCTGACGACTTTCCATTCCCTTCCGCCGAAGTTCACCCATCAGAGGGTCGCCAAAGGAAAGCGAAGCGATAAGGGGCCATGCGTAGGCTTCATTGGGTACAAGGAGAAGTACAAACCCAACTCCTATTGCTCCCCACGCCAGCGCCGATACTTGTTTTGCCTCGTAATCACGTTGACCGAAGACGGTTATTCCCATTTTCAATCGGAGGCCTTCGAGAACGAGGGCGATCAACACCACGCCGGCAACGACCTGCTGCAAGTCCATGCTGAGCGTCTCGGCTACCGATGCACCGTGTGCAAAGTAGAGGTAAGGGATGCCCGCCATGCTAAGGTGGACACCTCGTCTGAGGACGTGTCCTCGCATGCCACCAACCGATGCATCAACTGGATTGGTCAACTCAACTTGCCCGTTCATTCCCTTCGCCTTGAAGTTCTTTTAATGCCTCATCAATATCAAAGGTACCCTCACAAAGCCCATTGAGCACATCATTGTACGATGGATGAAGGACCAGCCGTCGTTCATGTTGCCCAAGCAGTCGCTCTCTCATTCTCGCTCGTAGTGCTCTGCCTGAACTTCGCAGGTCAAGCAAGGCCAGTGCCGCTTCCTCAACGCCCATGCCCTTCAGACCAGAAGTGAGCAGAACATCCGGAGCGTCTTTCCCATCGAGGGCGTAGGATTCTCTGAGTTCGCCAGCATGACGTTCTGCACCTTCGAGGTCAGCTTTGTTGACCAGAACGATGTCAGCCAGTTCGAGAAGTCCTGCCTTTTCTGCTTGGACGCCATCGCCACGTGCGGGTCCTTCGACGACCACGATTCGGTCGGCCACCGCTGCGCATCGGAGTTCTGCTTGTCCGGAACCGACGGTCTCGATGAGAATGCGTTCCCATCCGCAAGCAATGAGGAAGGTCGCCATGTCCTCAACGATGAGTGGCACACTTCCCGAAGACGAACGTGTCGCTATGGAACGCACATACACCCGCTCATTGATGTCGGGGTTGTCAACTGAAGACATGCGAACCCGGTCGCCGAGCAAAGCACCCCCGGTACGAGGAGAACTTGGGTCCACCGCCAGCAGGGCCACGCGCAGGCCTTGGCCCGCCCACTGGTTCATAAGTGCGTCAACAAGGACTGATTTTCCGACGCCAGGGGCTCCAGTGATGGCCATGGTGGACCATGAATCAGATTCTATAGGATGGCCATCATCGAGCACTTCCGAGACCAACAGGTCTCCGTTTTCGATCTGGCTTAGAAACCGCGCCATGACCCTTCGGTCACCGCTGATTGCCTGCTGTAGTTTGTCGGCCACGATTGTGCCTCCATTAGGCCGATGATTCCCAGTACCAATCGCTTCCTTGGCCAACGCCTGAATCGTTCTTTGCAGAGGCTTGTTGGATGAACTCCAAGATTTCAGACGTTGGTGTTCCCGGGCCAAACACAGCACGGATGCCCGCTTGGTGCAAGGCGGGCCGATCCTCTTGTGGAATGATGCCACCGCCAAACACGATTACATCATCAAGCCCGGCTTCAATCAATTTTTGACAAACTTGAGGAAACAGGTGAGCGTGAGCTCCTGACAGAGAAGAAAGGCCAAGAAAACGGGCATCTTCATCACGAACGGCATCAACAATTTGTTGCGACGTCCGTCGAAGCCCGGTGTAAATCACCTCGTGTCCTGCGTCTCGCAGGGCGCGAGCAACAACTTTTGCTCCACGGTCGTGGCCGTCAAGGCCTGGTTTTGCGACAACGATGCGGAGAGGCTGCTCCATGAAACGGGGAGGGGGTCCATCCCATCAAAAACCCTGTGCGGTCCGGCGGTGCCGCCAGAGCGGTCGTTTACCCCTTTGGGCGACGGTCAAGGCAGGAGGCCTGACGGCATCTTTGACAGGATGAGGTCAACGGTGGCTTTGGCTGAATTCAGCACACCTGGGAGGCCGGCTCCGGGGTGTGTTCCCGCACCAACAAGGTACAGCCCCGGAATCTTGGGGTCCTGGTTCCCGGGACGGAAATACGCACTTTGCGTGAGTTTAGGAGCGACTGAAAAGGCCGATCCTTTGTAGGCAGCCAATTCACGCTCGAATGTTTTTGGTGTGATGTGTCGCCGTGTAGCGATGTGGTTTCTCAAATCTGGCATTTCGACTTCCAGTGCCTCAATGATGCGGTCGCCGTATTCCTCTGCAAACGTATCCCAATCAAGGTCTGCTCGTCCGAGGTGGGGTACCGGCGCAAGCACATAGGCTGCACTGCATCCTTCTGGTGCGAGACTTGGGTCAGTGACGGTGGGTACATGGAGGTACAAACTGAAGTCCTCCGGTAGTTTGTAGCCTTTGAAGATCTCATCCAAGAGGCCTTTGTAGCGGGGACCAAACAAGATGGTGTGGTGTGCCACGTCCTCGTAAGCGATGTCCGTTCCGAAGTACAACACGAACAATGACATGGACCAGTCCATTTTTTCAAGTTTCTTCGCTCGCTTTTGAGCACTTTTCGTGGAGGCATAGAGATGCTTGTAGGTGTGGTGCACATCGGCGTTTGAAATCACCATGTCAAACGCTTCGACGCCCCCGTTTCCATCGGTGATGATGTGCTTGACATTGGGACCTTTTCCTTTCACATCGACGGACTTTACCGGCGTGGACAAACGCAATTCTCCGCCCAATTCTTCAAACAACTTCACCAGAGTCCTCACGAGTGCGTGTGTCCCGCCTTGCGGGAAGTAGACGCCCCATTCACGTTCCAAAAAATGGATGAGGGTATAGATGGACGAAGTTTGGAAGGGATTTCCACCCACGAGGAGTGAGTGGAAACTCAAGGCTTGCCGCAAGTGATCGTCCTTGACGTATTTTGCTACCGTTTTGTAGACCGAGCGGTCCGCTCTCAAACCGATGAGCGAGGGTGATACAGCCACCATGTCTGAGAACTTCAAAAACGGACGGTCGGCCAATTCAGTGTATCCCTTGGCGAACACTTTCTTTGCGTACTCAAAAAACCTCTGATATCCGTCAGCGTCGGCTTGGCTTCGCTGGGCGATTTGAGCGACCATGGTGGCTTCATCACGTACGTAATCAAAGCGGTCTCCGTCGCTCCAAATCAATCGATACATCGGTTGCACTTCCATCAAGTGAATGTAATCTTCAAGCTTCCTCCCGCTCAAGTCGAACAGTTCTGTGAGGGTATGTGGAGCGGTGATGACCGTGGGTCCTGCGTCAAAGATGTACCCTTCATCTTCGTAGACATAGGCCCTGCCGCCGGGAAGATCCCTCGCCTCGTAAAGCACCGTTTGGATTCCAGCGGATTGCAAACGAATGGCAGCCCCTAGCCCTCCAAATCCGCTGCCGATCACGGCAGCTTTTTTCCCGGTATTTGAGGAAGCAGCCATGCCATTGCCTGACTTCCCTTCCTTGATAATGTTCGCATCCCATTGTAAGAAAAATTCGCGAAAAAAAAACAACTTCTTATAAATAAAAACAAGGGTTTCAGAGATGGGTGAGAGGTTGATCCAGGAACATCAACTCGACAACCCAGAACTCATCCTCGCCACCAGTGGTGAGAGTTTTTTCTGGGCTCGCCGCTTTCTCGGTCGTAAAATGGGCCACGATGCCGCGGTGCTCTACTCCTTTTGCCGCATCCTCGACGACATGGCTGACGGCGATATCCCGGATGGGCCTGAGCACTTGGCTGAAATTCAAGGACTTTTGAGCGAAGGGCGCTGGAATCAACACCCGTTGCTGAAACATCATGCACCAATGGTTGAAGCATACGGCTTGCCAACCGACGTGATCTCCTCGCTTGTTGAAGGTCTGATGGACGACCAGAACCCTGAAGTTTTGATGAAGAATGAGGAAGACTTGATTCAATACGCCTACAAGGTAGCAGGAACCGTTGGTTTGCTGATGTGCAACATTCTCAACTGCCACGATCCTCGGGCCAAACTTCACGCTGTCGATCTCGGCATTGCCATGCAGTTGACAAACATCGCTCGTGACGTTGTAGAAGACGCGAAAATGGGACGAAGGTACCTGCCAGGGACCTGGGTTGACCACCTTACGCCCGACGAAATCGTCGAGGCAACCCATGATCCGAATGGCCACAACGGGTCCCTCATCACGCTCGCTGTGGAACGACTGTTGGCTCTTGCTGAGCAGTATTATGCGAGCGGCCGGAGCGGCCTCGCTTACTTACCCGCACGGGCCCACTTCTCAATTGGTGTTGCGGCAAAAGTCTACCGGCAGATTGGGCGTCAACTGTTACGGTCCAAGGATTCATGGCACGGGCGGCGTCAAGTAACATCCAAACGCAGCAAATTGCTGTGCACATTCAAAGCGACCACCAACCTCCTCGGCCGTTTGCCTCATCCACGTCGTCCTCACAATGCTGAACTTCACACGTGGTTGAAACCCTTCAGCAACGGTGGGGGCGGTTGGGGATGACCATCACAACGCATGTTCTTGGTGATGGGTGTGCCGCCATGATGTTGGCCTCCCGAGCCGATGAGTTGGAGGGCCACACACTTTCCATTCTCAGTCCAACGGGGGCCCCAGAGGCCAAAGATCACGTGCTTGGTTTTTGGGGAACTCCTGGACTTGATTTCGCCGCTGAACTTTCTCGGCATTCATGGTCCACGTGGGCGGTCATCACCGATGAAAAACGGGCTGAGTTAACCTGTGAACACCAGCCATATCATGCCATGCACAAGGCTTTGTTTCTCGAGGATTGCCGCCGCAAGGCAGACGCCTTTGGCGTGCAATTTATGACCCAAAAAGAAGGGCGAATGGCCGATTTCGACCAGGTGTTTGATTCGCGGCCACCTCGAGCCAACCCCAACGCCATGCTGCAACACTTTGTCGGTTTGGAAGTTGAGATGGAATCGGCCGTTTTTGACCCAAAGAAGGCTATTTTGATGGACTTCCGCGTTGACCAATCCCACGGAATGCACTTCATGTACGTCCTTCCTTTCTCGCCCACGTGTGCGCTTGTTGAGTCCACCATGTTCAGCACTGAAAAAATGCCTCGTTCGTATTACGTTGAAGCCATTGAATCCTACCTGTTTGACCACTACGGTGCCTCCGTTGACCACGTTGTGCGTGAAGAACAAGGCGTCATTCCCATGGGTAGCCTTTCCCTCCACGACCCAGACATTCCCGGGCTAGGGGCGAACGGTGGGGCAATACGTCCGGCCAGCGGTTACACCTTTGCTTTTCTTCATCAGCAGATTCAACACGGGATTGAGCGGTCTCAAACTGGAAAGCCCTTGGGTTTCAAGCGCCCTCACAAGCGCGTTGATGTCTGGATGGATTCCGTTCTCCTCACCGTCTTGAGGCATTGGCCAAATCACGGTCCGCACCTTTTTGTAAAAATGGCAGAAGCGTTGACGGGAGAGGAATTTATTCGTTTCATGACCGGTCAAGCAAACTGGCGGCTTCGCTTCAAAGTGATGAGGGCCATGCCAAAACTGCCGTTCATTCGTGGCTTCTCGAAGTGGATGTTTAGCCGGCCACACAAGGTGGTTTCATGACCTCCTTTCTCACCCTTTTTGAACCCGAAGTGCTGAACGTAATCGCTCTCCTCGGAGTGGTCTTCATCGGGCTCCCTCACGGGGCCATGGATGGAGCGCTTGCTGCGCACTTTGGTTGGCTCAACCGCCCTTCAAACGCCGTCCTTTTTTTGCTGTCATACGTGGGATTAGCCCTGCTTGTGGTCGGCTTTTGGATGGTCGCACCTGTGTTGGTTTTCGTCGCTTTTCTTGGGATAAGTTTGCTTCATTTTGGCCGAGGCGATTCAACATCGAACGACGTTGGTCAAGAGCGCATCGAAAGTGTAGCTAGGGGCGGGCTCGTTATCGCAGGCATCAGCCAAGCTCACCGGATTGAGGTCAACGAAGTCTTTCTCACCCTCGTCGGTTCATCAACCACAATGGTGTGGGTTTTTCTGGACATCATGCTGGTCGTAACACTCTTCTCCATCGTGGAGGTGTTGGTCTTCAAACAACGAAAAGAACGATTGGGCTTCATCGTTGAAATGGCCTTGCTGTCAACCCTGTTCCTCCTTGCGGCACCTTTGGTCGGGTTTGCGGTGTACTTTTGCTTTGTCCATTCCTTCCGCCATTTCTCAACCATGAAAACCATGCTATCACCGACCATCTCAAAATTACGAATCACTCAAACCACGCTCGTCTTCTCACTCCTTACATGGGGTGCAGGTTTGCTGTTGTTCAGCCAGCAATCGGCTTCCATTGGGTTTGAGCCTGCCCTCCTTCGCGTGGTCTTCATCGGCTTGGCCGCATTGACCGTACCTCACATGATTTTAATCGACGGCATCTTGGAACAAGAGTCAGCAGGGAAAACGCTTGCCTGAACGGATGTTTACCGAATGCATCGGCCACGGTAATAACGTCATTCTTCGGTGCATGCAGAGAGCAACCAATAAGGGCGGCTTGGGACAAGAACAACACGGGGAAGTCGATGTCTGGTACAGATGAGCGTCTCAAAGACCTGCGAAATCGTAAGGCTCGTAGCGAGGCTGGTGGCGGTCAAGCCCGTGTTGATGCCCAACACAACCGTGGAAAAATGACGGCACGTGAGCGCCTTGAACTGCTCCTTGACGACGGTAGTTTCCAAGAGATTGACGCACTAGTGGAACATCGCTGTCGCGATTTCGACATGGACAAGAACGTGATCCCCGGGGACGGCGTGGTAACTGGACACGGGACCATCAACGGCCGGGAAGTGTTTGCGTTTGCTCAGGACTTCACGGTCTACGGCGGTTCGCTTGGTGAAATGCACGGCCTCAAGATTTGCAAAGTCCTCGATATGGCCCTCAAAACCGGCCGACCCGTCATCGGCATGAACGACTCAGGCGGTGCTCGTATTCAGGAAGGCGTTGCCTCCTTGGGTTCCTATGCTGAGATTTTCTTCCGCAACGTTCGTGCTTCCGGCGTCGTTCCACAAATCTCGGTCATCATGGGCCCGTGTGCAGGCGGTGCCGTCTATTCCCCGGCCATCACTGATTTTGTCATCATGGTTGACCAGACGGCTCACATGTTCATCACCGGTCCGGAGGTCATCAAAACCGTCACCAACGAAGTGGTCAGTTTCGAAGACCTTGGAGGTGCTTCAACCCACGGTTCGAAGTCAGGCGTTTCACACTTCACAGCCAGCGATGACGAGCATGCCATTCAAATGGCAAGGGAGTTGTGCGACCTCCTTCCACCCAACAACCTCGAGCGACCTCCAATGAGGAAAACCTCGGACAGCAAGGATCGTTCATGTGACGGGCTTGACTCCATCATCCCGGATGACCCGTTCAAGCCTTACGATGTCGTGGATGTCATTAGCGAAGTGCTTGATGACGGGGGCTTCATGGAAGTCCAAGCCGAGTGGGCACAAAACATTGTGATCGGGTTTGGTCATCTTGGTGGCCACACCGTTGGTGTTGTGGCCAATCAGCCAAAGGTTCTCGCCGGCTGTCTTGACATCGATGCCAGCGACAAAGCTGCCAGGTTTGTTCGCTTTTGCGATGCGTTCAACATCCCTATTCTGACGTTTGAAGACGTCCCGGGATTTCTTCCGGGAACCAACCAAGAATGGGGCGGCATCATACGCCACGGGGCCAAGTTGCTCTATGCGTTTGCCGAGGCGACCGTACCGAAACTCACAGTGATACTGCGCAAAGCCTACGGGGGTGCCTACGATGTGATGTCAAGCAAGCACATTCGTGGAGACTACAATGTTGCATGGCCGTCGGCGGAGTTGGCCGTGATGGGTGCTGACGGAGCGGTTGAGATCATTCACCGGCGACGCATTGCCCACGCTCGCAATCCCGAGCAGGAACGTGAGCGCTTAACCGATGATTTCAAAGAAACCTTTGCCAATCCATACAAAGCAGCGGCGCTTGGTTATCTCGATGATGTCATCGAGCCCAACCAGACCCGTCAACGCTTGAGCCGTGCACTAGAGATGCTCATGGACAAAGAAGAACTCAGGCCTGCTCGCAAGCACGGAAACATTCCACTATGAGGCGGCATCATGGGAGAGAGCATGTCTGAATTGATGATGGCGGCCATCGCTGCGGTGTTGGCTGAAACGCAAGCAGACGGAGAGGACCCTGGACAACTTGCTCGTCAACTTGGTTCGGCATGGTCCCAAGACCACCGTCGGCAAATGACCGGCAAGACGTCGCTCATGAACGCTCGTGCAGGGCGATCACCATGGAGGTGAAGGCATGTCAGAGACCCGGAAAGTAATCGTCAACGGTACTGAATACGAAGTTGAGCTTGATGGTGAGGGCACAACCTGGAAAGCCACCGTTGCTGGACAAACCTTTGAGATTGAAATGCCCGAAGTTGCCGTTGCCGCCAAACCTCGACGGTCAGGAGGGCGGAAAAAGAAGAAATCGGGGACGGTCTCTGCAAACATTCCCGGGAAGGTCGTCACTGTCGAAGTTGAAGTCGGCCAGGTCGTTGTTGAGGGTCAAGTTATTTTGATCCTGGAAGCCATGAAAATGCAAAATGAAATCCAAGCGCCAGTTTCGGGAACGGTTGTTTCGGTCGAATGTTCTGAGGGTGAGGCAATTGAAGCCAACGTCCCCTTGGTGGTCATTGAACCTGAAGCCTCAGTGGATGAGGATTGAGGCGAACCGGGCAAGAGTTAATGTAGAATCGGAGGGATTATTCAGCATGGACGGGGAACCAGCGTGCGACTTCCTCGGCTGTGGGGAGGTTGGCACCATTGTTTCCCGACTTTCACCGGAGGGGTATCTGGTGGCCACGGGCAAGAAAGCATACTCCTTCCGAGAGGCATACCGCCGTTTCCACTACTGCCAGAACTGCCATGACACTCTCATGAATGGCGTTTGGTCTCGTGTCAGAAAGCCCGATGACAAGAGCGACGGTCACGTTGCTCCAACGGCCATTTGACCTCGCGAGTGCCTGCGCAGGCGTGATATACCTCCAATGCATGGACGAATCATGTATGCGAACGGCATCGCTTCGTCGAAACCAACCTCAGCCCTTCTCAGTCTGATGTTGCTATTTTCCGTCCTGTTGGTCGGTGCGGCCCCCAGTGTTCAAGCGGTGGGACCCAACCAGAACGACCTCAATTCTGGAGGGGATCTCCCAGACAACACCAGTGTCAACATCACGAACTACATTTTCTCAACCACCTACTCGGGATCGGGAGAATTGGATTATGGCGATGACCACGACATTCTCAAGGTGGCGCTGAACAGCAATCAAGGGCTCTATGCCTCGCTTTCATTCCCGTCTTCGACCACTTACGCAAACGGGACAACGGTGTACAATGACTTCGACTTGATGTTCTACGACAGTCAACTGAGCGTGATGGGGAGTTCCTACATGTCCAATCCAGAGACCTTGAGCACAAATTCAAGCAGCATTGCCCACGGAGGCATGGTTTACATCGATATACAACGGTACACGGGGGCAGGAACATGGAACCTCTCACTCTCGAAATTTACCGTCAGCAACGGCACCGGTGGCGGTGGTGCCTCTGTAACCAACTGCACGGGTACCCAAGTAGTCGCCGGCCCCTCTGGTAATCCTGACATCCTCGAACCCAACGATTCGACCTCCACGGCATCGGGCGCTACCCTTTTGCCTCTCTCTTGCACGAATCTTTCCATCCACTCGACCACCGATGTTGATTATTTCGAAGTACAGATGATCGCTGGCGTGACGTACTATGCCAACATCACCTTCATCGATGCCAACGGCGACATCGATACAGGATGGGCTTCCTCCACCGGTTCGTACCTCGCCAGTTCCGGTGGTACAAGTAACCTTGAGTCGATGCAGGTCACGGCTCTCTCAAATCAAACCACCTACATTGATGTCTACGGTTTTTCCACCGCCATCAACTACTACGACATCGAAATCACCACCGATAACCCCGGAGGTGGACAAACCTTCGAGACCGTGGATGTGTCCATCATCAACACCACCCATGCTACACTTTCATTTTCCGGTTTAACCAGCGGCACCACCTACAATTACAACCACACCTACGGCCAGCTACACCTCGATGACGACGAACATTGGAGCACCTCAACCAACGGGACCTTCAACGCGACGAATTCAACCCACAGCGTCAACATAAGCATCGCTGCAACCAACAATGAATCCTCGCTCCTCGTTTCTTCAACGCTGTTTGACGCCTCTGGGGCGGCCTTGAACACGGGCACAGACGAACTCTACATCGAGATGGTGGAAATTGAGGTAACCTCCTCCACAACAGGGGATATTGAACTGACTAACCTTTCCCTAGGAGCCGATTATGCGGTTGGTTGGATTGTTTTGAATTACGTTGAACTTGTCAACAATTTATCCGTTTCAAACGACGTGAATGCGGCCATTAATCATTCATTGATCGATTCTGATATGTGGTACCTGATGCCGACCACCCGTTCAATCTCCTACCAAATCAATTGGACCGGTCCGACCACGATGAACAACCACCTGTTCCTCGCCCACATCTCCATCAACGGAACGAACGTAAACTTGAGCGACAACGACAACCTCACTGGATTGCATTTCGACGACTTTATCCCACAACTTCCAAGCCTCGTCATCGCTTCTTACTCGGCAAGTTCGACGGCCTCGACGAACAACGTCCAAGCAAAGGGGCTTGATTTGGTGGTTGGTGATTCCTACCAGTACCAGTACCGTGTGACCGACGCGTCAGGTGCGAATTTAGCGACCTCCTCCATGACCAGTTTCACCGCCACTGCCCAAAACATGAGCCTTCCAACCTTCACTTATCCAACCCCGAATGCCTCGGGCAACTACTGTGTTCACATCGACCTGTATTCGAACACCTCGGTTCAACTCATAGGCGACTCGGACTGCTTTAACCTCGTACAAGACAACGACGGTGATGGTGTTCCAAACGAATCCGACCTCTGTCAAAACACTTCAGCCGGTTCATCGGTTGACCAATATGGATGTGCGCTCTCTCAGAAGGACACGGACGGCGATGGGTACAACGACGATGTCGATGCCTTCCCTTCCGATGCCACGCAATGGTCTGACATGGACGGCGATGGGTACGGTGATAACGCCAGTGGCAACATGGCGGATAATTTCCCGAACGACGGTACCCAATGGTCTGACGCTGATGGCGATGGGTATGGCGATAACGCCAACGGAACCTACCCCGATGCGTTCCCGACCGACCCAACCCAGTGGTCCGATGTCGATGGCGACGGATACGGCGACAACGCCAGTGGGAACAATCCCGACGCTTGGCCATCGGACAGCTCTCAATGGGCCGACAGTGACGGCGACGGTTTTGGTGACAACCCCTCCGGCACCAACGGCGACGCTTTCCCGAACGATTCGAGTCAGTGGTCCGACGCAGACGGTGACGGATACGGGGACAACCCGAACGGCACATCACCCGACGAATTCCCCGCCGACGGTACACAATGGGAGGACGCTGATGGAGACGGTTACGGCGATAACCCACAGGGCAACAATGCGGACAAGTTCCCAAGCGATGCCAGCCAGTGGTCTGATTCGGACGGTGATGGCTACGGCGACAACCAAGCCGGAACTGCACCGGACGCTTTCCCGAACGATTCCACTCAGTGGGCGGACAGCGACGGCGATGGCTATGGCGACAATGCCGCTGGCTTGAACGCTGATGCGTTCCCGAACGATTCAACCCAATGGCGAGACACCGACGGCGATGGCTATGGAGACAACGCCAACGGGAATTCACCCGACCTTTGCTTGGACACGCCGTTAGGCGAAGCCGTTGATATGAACGGGTGCTCCACTTCTCAACTCGATGCTGACTTGGACGGCGTGAGCGATGCGAGCGACGCTTGCCCCGGCACGCCTGCGGGTGAAACGGTGGACAACGTTGGCTGTTCAAGCAGCCAAGAAGACGCTGATAATGACGGTGTGATGGATGCCTTTGATGCCTGTGCCAACACGCCACTTGGCGCCGTCGTCGACGCTGCAGGCTGCGCGAGCAGTCAACTGGACAGCGATGGTGACACCATCAACGACGACCGGGATGAGTGCCCGACCACCACGGCGGGGGAACCCGTTAACGGTGTTGGATGTGCAGCCTCAGAACGCGACACCGACGACGATGGTGTCGTTGACGCCACAGATGTATGTGATGACACACCGTTTTCCGAAAGCGCTGACATTCAAGGGTGTTCACCGTCCCAAAAGGACAGCGATGGAGATGGAGTGACCGATGACCTCGACAACTGCCCGGGAACAGAAAACGGGTTGAACGCTGACATGCTGGGTTGCGCTACAAATCAACGGGACGCCGACAATGACGGCATTTCTGATGCCGATGACACCTGTCCAGTCACTCCGAAAGATGAACAGGTTGACCCGGCTGGGTGTTCTGATTCACAAAAGGATGCGGATCAAGATGACATCATGAACAACAAGGACCTCTGTCCCGACACACCGACCACTCAGCGGGTGGACCTTGATGGGTGTTCTGAGCAACAAAAAGACGATGATGAGGACGGCATCAAGAATCATCTTGACCAGTGCCCCAACACGCCCGAAGGGGAGTTGATTGATGTTGTTGGATGTGCGCTTGTCCAACTCGATTCCGATGGTGATGGCGTGAACGATGAGGAGGACGCCTTCAAATTCGATGCCAATGAATCGGTTGATACGGACAACGACGGAGTCGCCGATCGATGGGATGCTTATCCTGAAGATCCAACTCGGAGCCAAGCTGAGGTTGAGCAATCCGGCAACGGTCTCGTCTATGCGGTCATTGCCTTGCTTCTCATGGGTCTCCTGGGCGGTGGGGGTTACTTCTACACCCGAAAGCCCGAGTTGACAGCGGCTGGACCGTTCGATGGAACGATGGATTCGTTGGATTCAGCCACCGAGGAAAACATGGGCGATGGAAAGGACCTCCCTTCCCTTGAGGGGTCAGATACACAGCAGTGGGAAGAGAACGGCGTTCACTGGTCCCGGGACGTCAACGGTCAGTTGTCGTATTACGATGCGGCTTCAGAACAATGGCTCCCCTACGAAGGTTGACCGGTCCTTGATGACGGAAGAACCGTAATAGGTCCCGCACGGCAAGGGCGGTTCATGGGCGAAATGGATGGGTTTTGGACGTTAGAACAAAACCTCCACGATGGTGATGAGGCCGAGGACAACCACCGAACGGCTTCGGGTGTTGAATCGACCGATCGGGAAATGTCCTCGGGCGAGGTCGATGCCTCCACACAACGCTCACCGATTGGTTCGCCCGGTATCGTTCTGGCCACGGTGCTTGTGGGTTTTTTGTTGGTGTCATCCGTTGTCGCAGTTTGGCTTTGGAATTTTTCCGACCAAGACCCAAACGATCTTGACGGCGATGGCATCAACAACGGAATTGATGCCTGTTTTGACGGTGTTTCAGATTGGACCTCAGAATTGATAACCGACCATGACGGTGACGGTTGCCATGATGAAAAGGAAGACGATGACGATGACAATGACGCCTTGACTGATGCCGTTGACCTGTGCCCCAAAGGTGAGGTCGATTGGATTCCTTCAACCATGACGGATGCAGACGGCGATGGGTGCCACGACGGCGTTGAAGACCTCGATGATGACAACGACGGAACCCCAGACCTCGAGGATGTGTTCCCGCTCAATCCGGTTGAATGGAGCGATGCAGACGGTGATGGTGCAGGAGATAACGGCGATGCCTTTCCCAACGACCCAACCGAGCAAGTCGACACCGATGGCGACGGATGGGGTGACAACAGCGATCTGTTTCCAAACGACGCAACGGAATGGGCAGACGCAGACCGAGATGGGACCGGAGATAACGCTGATGTCGATGACGACAATGACGGTTTTTTGGACGACCAGGACATGAACCCCGGAAAAGACGTTGGCGTGCTCGTGCGGCTCGAGGCCTTTACACTCTATGACGCGGTTGATTGGTTCTCAAACCAAGGCGAGATGTATTTCTGCATCGCCATCAACAACGGGTCCGAAGTTTGCCAGCACGGCACGGGTTACGTCACGGCGACGGTGGGAGAAACGGTGCCCATCAATGTAAGTCATTATCACAACCTCGATGAGTCGTTGCGGTACCATTGGATTCAGCTTTCAGTGTACGACAGGGACCCGATTGTTGATGACAAAATTGACATCAACCCCGAAGCCAATGTGTTGGACTTTACCATGACCTATGACAGTGTCTCGCCCTCTGAACATCTCTCCTTCACCACCAATGGGAGTGGCGACGGCGACGCAGGTTCCTTGGAATTCTCCATGCTTCCCATCGATTATCTTGGAATGACCACCATCGACTACACCTGGATGTTTGAGGGCACCAGCCATTCGCTAACGGTGGTAACCACCTACGCCGACTACATGATGTATCGATACATGAACCACGCCATTGATTGGTCCAATGCCAACACCCACGCCGACGTGATTCCCCAGTATGCGGCCTTTGCTACACCCGATGACCCGACCGTGATGAGTCTGGCCGACAACCTCTCTTCGATGGCGTTTCAGCAAGGTTACAGTTCGGATCTTGATGTCTTGAGGTACATCTACGCCTTCGTTGGACAGATCCCGTATGCCTATGACATCGATTCCACCAACTACACTGAGTACCCAAAGTATCCATTGGAAATGCTCTATGACCGGAGCGGAGATTGTGAAGATTCCAGTGCCCTTTTCATCAGCCTTGTTGAGCACCTAGGGTATGATGCAGGCCTCATGCTTGGCACCGTGAAGGCGAGTGAAGACGACGATTGGGGAGGCCATGCTTGGCCGGTTGTCGCCCTTGAAAACCACTCAGGCTGGAGCGTCAACGGTGTTGGAGAGAAAGCCGACCTCTTGTACTACTTTGTTGAGTCAACGGCATACTACGAAGGCTCAAGCGACATCGGCGTTAATCCGTGGTACGACATGGCCAACGAGACGTTCTACGACGTTGTAGCGTGATTCTCAGTCGCCCGCTTCCCTCAGACCTCGAGGACGCATGGACTTACGTTAACACTTCGAGCAAACGGTCCTGTTCAGCAGCCATGCGGAGTTCCATCGCGATTCGTCGGCCGCTGGACATGGGCTTGCGCCATGTGGCATTCCCGTAGGGATGCCCGACGCTGACGTGAACGTTGGTTCCCCCGCCGAGGCGAGGAGCAACATCGTAAATGTAGTAGTTCATGTCCTTGTCAATGCAGGTTTGCAAACAAAATGGACCGATGATCCCTGGGTCGTAGTGCTCTTTGCTTGCCGTGATAAATTTCTCTCCCAGTTCGAAGGCCTTCTCAAGCAGTGATTCTCGGATGGTGGCCGTGTTGTGTCCGACCACCGTCATCTCGGGGATTTGTTGGTGAAGGGGCATTGTCATTTGCTGTGGGGCTGGGAGGCGAACGTGGCCATCGAGCGAAGACTCAAAACGCCAGTCAACGCCAAGCAATTCAAGTCGTTCACCCTCTTCTGCCAGTGGGCTGTAGAAGAAGTTCAAATTGAACACGGGGCCGATGACGTATCGTTCAATGCGAGCGCCATCCAACGAGGCTTGGTCAATGACGCCTTCTGCGAGCAAAGCGGCTGACTTTTCTTGGTATTCTTTGTGGGAGGCACAGGTGAAGAAACCTCGCTCAAGTTTCTTTTGGGCATGATGGAGTTTGACAATCACCAGGCAATCGATGTCTTCGGGGCTGTCAATTTTTTCCGGATACGGAAGACCGGCCTTCTCAAGAATCCAATAATAGTCTTGATCTTCGGTTCGTTCTTCCATTCTGAGCATGTTTCGGGAACCGAACATGGGGACGCGGAAGTTTTCTTCAATGTCGGCGATCGAAGAGTAAGAGGTAAACGAGCGGTTGGGGATGTAAATCACGTTTCTTTTTCGCATCTCGGCTTGCATGCTCGTTTCCAAAACATCGTTGAAGTCGTTGAGCACAATCGCTTTGTCGACCATGCCTCGGAACACGCGGCCAGAGGAACTTCGATGCGTCTTGAAATAGTTCGCATAGGTCTTGTGGCGTCCTTCTTTGCAGTAGGCCACCGTCGGAAAGCCTTCTTCGATGGCGCCGTCGCAAATGTCCAAGGCCGAATGGGAGGCTGTCATCCCAATTCGAAGTTTCAAGCGGTCGTATTCCTCAACGATAGAGGCGATGTCAGAATGGCCAATCATGCATACCACGTCCATACCGAGTGCTAGGTTGGGGGTTTTTGATGTATCCGCACGGTTTGGTTCAGTCAAATCGCTGGAGTTGCATCAATTCCTCGGTTGAAAGCGTTTCTCCAGCGAGCAGTTTGGCCATCAAATCTTGGGTTTGATCGCTTGCTGCAGGCCGCTGACCCTGTCCGGCGCTCGCACCCCGCATAGCGCGGAGAATGTCCTGGATTGAATGCAAGCATCGCAGGGACACAATGTAGAGGCTGTGCTCCTTGTCGGCCTCTTTTTTCGAGGTGCGGAGTTTACGATGGGCTGCTTCGGCTTTTTCTCGCTGACGGTCAACTTCAGCGTTCCATTGAAGCATGTTGTCGTGGGCGCTCTGGGCTGCTTCCGCTGCTTCGGTCACCGCATTGTGAGCGGATTCTTGGAGCGCAATTGCATCACGTAGCTCACCGCTTCCCTCAGCGTTCTCCGTCGCTACCTGTGCGGCTTTGAGTGCTTTACGCTTGGCGTTCAATTCCTTCATTTTCTTGAAGTACTTTCGCTCGTTTTTACCCTGATGCTTGCCTTGTTCAAATTCTCGCTCAAGGCGCTCCATCGTTCGCGTGAGCGATTGGACGGTGTCGGGGCGAATTGGTCGCCCACGGCGGTCAAATTGCTGAGGCTGTTCAGGCTGACCTTGACGCATGGTGTCTTTGGCTTCTCGAACGGTTTTGTTGGCTTCCTCTCGCTCCCGCTTCTTTTCACGGACCATCTCGTTCATTTGGTCTCTCAAGTCACGCTGTTCGCGGACCTGGACGATGAGTTCTCGAACTTCGTTGTTCAGTTCGTTGCGTGTGCCGGTGAATTCTTTGGTTTTCTCGTTCCAATCATCTCGAATCTCACGGTGTTGTGTTGCTTTCTTATCAACCATTTTTCGTCGTTCATCAAGAAGATCTTTGAGTTCTGCCATTCTTCATCTCACCTGGTCTGTGGAGGATTCCCATCCTCCCGCAGTCTTGCGACAAACCTCCCCCATTTAATCCTTCACGGAGTCAATGACCAACGCTCTGCACGGTGATTAGGCTGGCCAGTAAACACCGCGGATGGTGGCCCTTAGTGCCCCTAGGTTTGCATCGCGGGTGCATTTGACCACTAAAATCCGGGGTCCAACCGTGTCGAAAACCAGGTACCCTTGCTCCATTACGAGGGTGATCATGGATTTCTTTTCGGCTGTCTGGAGGAGGGTCTGCCACCGGGTGAACTCGCCCGATACACTCTCTGCTGTTTCCTCACCATGCGAGTAAATCACATAACCGTCTTCCTCGAGGAGATGAACGGCTTGAACACCTGCTGTGGACGTCAGTTGGCGCAATGCCTCCTCAATCATGGTACCAACTCAATAGCAAGGTGAATAATCCTTCTCAATCCGTTGGAGGTGAAATCGGGCCTCTCATCATGTACCCTAAGCCTGATTGGTAATATCCGTTTAATTCACTTTCTG